>NZ_NFHK01000001.1:0-242362 GCF_002161315.1 Faecalibacterium sp. An77 | reverse complement strand
TTGTTTGCTTAAGCGTAAAAACAACCCCCGGCTCTGCCGGGGAGTGTAGAAAAATTACATATAAAAAGACCTTCTGGTAAAATAAGTCTGCGGTCGGCCAACTGCAGAAAAATACCAGGAGGTCTTTTTAAAATGAGAGAAAAAGACATAGAGAGCTTACAGCACACAACATGGAGATGCCAATATCATGTGGTTTTTGCTCCAAAATATCGTAGGATGGTAATATATGGGCAAATAAAGAAGGATATTGGTCAAATTCTAAGAAAGCTGTGTGAACAGAAAGGAGTGGAAATCATCGAAGCAGAAGCATGCCCCGATCATATCCACATGCTTCTAAGCATTCCTCCCAAGTACAGTGTATCACAAATTATGGGCTACCTCAAAGGAAAAAGTAGTTTAATGATTTTCGATCGCCATGCAAATTTAAAGTACAAGTATGGAGACAGGCACTTTTGGGCACGAGGCTATTTTGTGGATACAGTGGGACGAAACAAGGAGAAAATACGAGAATACATTAAGAATCAACTAGAAGAAGATAAAATTGCAGATCAAATGAGCATGAGGGAGTTCATAGACCCGTTTACGGGTAGTAAGAATACCAAGGCATAAAGAAAAGCCCCTTAAGGGGCCGCCATGAGCCAGCAATGCAGTTGGCCGATTGTTTCGCGGCCCCTTGAGGGGCTTTGTCCGTATTATGCCCTTCTAGGGCTTCCTCAAGCCCCCGGCTTTGCCGGGGGTCATGACTTTGGATGTATTCTCCGGGGAGATCAGACGCAGATGGCCTTCTGGCGGTTGCGGTACATGGCCTCAATCACAGCGCAGTACTTGTCGGCAATGCAGACGATCACGGCCTCGCGGCAGGACGGCGCATGGAACAGCGTCAGGGGCCACATATGACTGCGGATGATGTTCTTCTCCTTGGCGGTCAGGCCAAAGCAGCGGTCTGCGTTGTCCCGGGCCAGCAGCGGATGGATGAAGCCGTGCATCTTGAAGATGGTGCGCAGGCCGCTGCAGTTCTGGAAGCGGCCCTCCACGTGCCAGTCGTACAGGTAGAAGTCGTGGAGCAGGGCGCCCACGGCCAGCGCGGTTTCGTCCGCGCCCAGATGAAAACGTCGGTTGATCCAGAAGCTCACCCGGGCCACATTCCGGCAGTGTTCAAAGGTGGTCACGCAGCCGTGCTGGATGTACTGATCCATTTCCTGCACCCGCGGGTCCTCCTCATATTTCTGCAGGATGCCCTGGAGATGTACGCGTTCTGTTTCAGACAGACCCATAGAGTTCCTCCTTGTATCATCGCCTGCCCCGGCTGCCTCCTGCTCTCAGGAGCGCAGCTGCACCGGGGATGAATCCCCAAAATTTTCGGCATCCGAGGGATTGGCGCGCCGCAGGGTCAGGTCCACAATGTACTGGACCCCGTCCCCCAGAGCTTCCAGGTCGGCCAGCTTGGCCTTGGCTGCGGCATCGTCCGGGTACCACTGGAGGAGGAAGAAGTTCTCCGCCTCCACGCCGTAGTAAAGCCAGACGCCGTCGGCCCGCAGCAGATCATCCAGATGATCCACTTCGTCGCCGTCCAGCAGACCCAGGCCCTCCTCGGCATAAATGCTCTCGGGCTCCACCTGCATGGTCTCAATCACGCGGATCGAGCTGTCGACGTATTCGTCCTGGGAAATGCTCTTGTCGGACCGCTCCCACCCGGTCAGAAATGCCTGCATCAGCAGGCCCTTCACCGAAATTCTGGGCTGGTTGTCATGGAATGGCATACAGATCGCTCTCCTTTTTCCGGAGCGGATGCCCTCCGCTCCATAGTATACAAAATCGGTTTGTCTATGTCAACCGTTTTCCACAATTTTTTCTTCGTATTTACGCAAAACACGCATCACACATGGTAGTTGAACTGTTCCCCCAGCCACTCGGCCGCCAGCTCGAACCACCGGCCGGGATGGGGCATCTCGTTGCCCACCTCGGCGGTGCAGACGCTCAGGCCATGTTTGCCGCGGGGGAACAGGTGGGCCTCACAGGGCACGCCGGCCCGGTGCAGGGCCGACACCAGCATCAGTGTATTTTCCACTGGGACGGTGGCGTCCTCCATGGTGTGCCAGACAAAGACCGGCGGCACCGCCGGGGTGATCTTGTCCTCCAGGCCAAAGGCGCGGTGGGCCTCCAGGTCCCCGGTGCCGGACAGGCGGACAAAGCTGCCCCGATGGGCATAAGGGCCCGCCGTCACCACCGGATAGCTGAGGATCAAAGCGTCGGGCCGCTGCTGGTCCGCCGGGCGGCCGGGCAGATCCAGCACCGCCGAGGACAAGGCCAGATGTCCTCCCGCCGAGAATCCGCACACCGCAATCTGATGGGGCCGGATGCCCCATTCCTCTGCCCGGGCCCGCAGCAGGGCCAGGGATTCGCTCAGCTCCGAAAGAGGCCGGTAGTCCCGGGCCCCATCCTCCACGCTGTACCGCAGCACGGCGGCATGATATCCCGCCGCCAGAAACCGCAGGGCCACCGGGTCGCTCTCCCGCTGGCTGACGTGTTCATAGCCGCCCCCCGGCACCACCAGCACCAGAGGCCGGGTGGCGGTCAGGGGCATTACGGCCGCCGGTTCCCACAGGTACACCGTCAGCTCGGCAGCGCCTGCTTTCAGCTTTTCAACTCTCATTGCGTTCTCCTCCCGGGCGGCGGCTGTCCCTTTGCCGGGCGCGGCCGCCCGACTCCTATTGTACCGCAGAGGGCCCCGGCTGGAAAGAGGATTTTTAAACTTTTTATGAAGGAACCCCCGCAGGGCTTGATTTTCGGGCTGAAACGGTGTATATTAGCACTCAGAACATTTGAGTGCTAAGTTATACTGGCACTGGTTGAGAGAAGAAAAGAGGTTTTTGCTATGGCAATGCAGCCGTTCCAGGCCGAAAGCAAAAAGCTGATGGACCTGATGATCAATTCGATCTATACCAATAAAGAAATCTTCCTGCGTGAGCTGATCTCCAACGCCTCCGACGCCATCGACAAGCTCTATTTCAAGAGCCTGACCGACACCTCGGTGGGGATGAACCGGGAGGACTTCCGCATCCTGCTCACCCTGGACAAGGAAAACCGGGTGCTGACCGTCTCGGACAACGGCATCGGCATGACCCGGGAGGAGCTGGAGCAGAACCTGGGCACCATCGCCCACTCGGGCAGCCAGGACTTCAAGACCGAAAACACCGATGAAAACATCGACATCATCGGCCAGTTCGGCGTGGGCTTCTACTCTGCCTTTATGGTGGCGGACCATGTCACCGTCATCACCCGGGCCCACGGCAGCGACCAGGCCTGGCAGTGGGAGTCCAGCGGCGTGGAGGGCTATGAAATCACCCCCGCCGAGAAGGAGACCGCCGGCACCGACATCATCCTGCACATCAAGGACAACACCGACACCGAAAACTACGACAACTACGTCTCGGAGTACGGCGTGTCGGCCATCGTGAAGAAGTACAGCGACTACATCCGCTACCCCATCCAGATGGAGCGGACCAAGAGCCGCCAGAAGCCCGAACCCGATCCCAAGCCCGAGAACTACACCCCCGAGTGGGAGGAGTACACCGAGCTGGAGACCCTGAACAGCATGGTCCCCATCTGGAAAAAGCAGAAGAGCGAGGTCACCGACGAGGAGTACAACGCCTTCTACAAGAACCACTTCGGCGACTACGCTGATCCCGCCCGGGTGATTGTCAGCCGGACCGAGGGCACTGCCAACTACAATGCCCTGCTGTTCGTCCCCTCTCACCGCCCCTACGACTACTACACCAAGGAGTACGAGAAGGGCCTGGCCCTGTATGCCTCGGGCGTCCTCATCATGGACAAGTGCGCCGACCTGCTGCCCGATTACTTCAGCTTTGTGAAGGGCATCGTGGACAGCCAGGATCTGAGCCTGAACATCAGCCGTGAGACCCTCCAGAAGGACAGCCAGCTCAAGCTGATCCACAACGCCCTGGAGAAGAAGATCAAGAACGAGCTGAACGCCATGCTGGTCAACGACCGGGAGAAGTATGAGGCCTTCTGGAAGGAGTTCGGCCGTCAGATCAAGTTCGGCGCCTACTCCGACTACGGCATGCACGCCGAGCTGCTGCGGGGCCTGCTGCTGTTCTACTCCGCCAAGGAGCAGAAGATGGTGACCCTGGAGGAGTACGTGGAGAAGATGCCCGCCGAGCAGAAGTACATCTACTTCGCCGCCGGCGACTCCGCCGACCGTCTGGCCAAGCTGCCCACCGCATCCCTGGTGCTGGACAAGGGCTATGACCTGCTGCTCCTGACCGAGGACGTGGATGAGTTCTGCTTCCAGATCATGCACAGCTTCCCCCGCAAGGACGCCGAGGGCAAGGACGGCACCGTTGAGTTCAAGAACATCAACAGCAACGACCTGGGCCTGGAGTCCGAGGAGGAGAAGAAGGCCGCCGAGGAGGCCACCGCTGAGAACAAGTCCCTGTTCGACGCCATGAAGACCGCCCTGGAAGGCAAGATCAAGGAAGTGCGGGTCTCCACCCGTCTGAAGGATCACCCCGTCTGCCTGTCGGCCGACGGCCCCCTGTCCATCGAGATGGAGAAGGTGCTGTCCCGCCAGCCCGGCAGCGAGGACGTCAAGAGCGACAAGGTGCTGGAAATCAACGCCTCTCACCCGGTCTTTGCGGTCCTGAAGGCCGCTCAGGAGGCCGGCGACACCGACAAGGTGGCCCAGTACAGCCAGATCCTCTACGCACAGGCCCAGCTGATTGAGGGCCTGCCGGTGGACGATCCCGTCGCCTACGCCGACGCCGTCTGCGCCCTGATGAAGTAAGGGCCGCTCCCCCTCTCAAAAATCAATCTTAACAAACGAGCCGTGTTCCATTATAATAGAAGGAGCACGGCTCGTTTTGTCGTCTTAGCTTGGGAGGTCATCATCTTATGCAACCGCAACGCAGACACTATTTCGCGCATATTCCCACCATTGCCCTGCTGATTCTGCTGGGCCTGGCGCCCTGGCTGTCGGTGATTCTGTTCATCGTCCGAGCCATCGACCGGGACAGCGAAAAGAAAGAGCTCCGGGCCGCCCGGGAGCGGCAGGAATACGCTGCCGACTTCCGTCCCCAGGACACCCGCCAGGCCAACTCCCAAAACGAGCCCTACAACTACAGTGCCCACTACACAGCCAATCACGACCACCCCACTCTGGAACAGCAGCGATCCAAGCGCCATCAGCAGAAAATCACCCAGCTGTGCACCATAGCGGGAGCCATCCTGCTGGTGACCGGCGTGGTCGGTATGGGCGATTGGATAGGCAGCAGCAACTGGAACGCCCTTTTCACCTTTCTGTGCATGATTGTGGGCGGCGGCGGAGCCCTGGCCTTCAGTCTGATGCTCAAGCGGGTCAGCAAACTGGAGCGCCAGCTGGACAAGGTGGTGGGCGACCAGGACAACATCCCTCTGCAGGAACTGTTTGCAGCCGCCGGCATCCCCGCCGACAAGGGCCGCAAAATCCTGGAAAGCGCCATTGACCACGGCTATTTCGGCCCCGATGCCTACATCGACAACCGCACCGACTTTCTGGTGGTGCGGGGCGCTGCCCCCATCCCTGCCCCGCCGCCGGCCCCCGAACCGGACCCCACCGACGAGACCCAGTACGAGAAACTGCTGCGGCAGCTCCATCAGGCAGGCAGCGCCCTGTCCGACCCCGTCATGCAGGAAAAGGCCGCCCGGCTGGAACAGATTTCCGCCCGGATTTTCGCCCTGGCGGAGAAAGACGCCTCCAAACAGGAGCAGCTGCGGAAATTCATCAGCTATTACCTGCCCACCTCCCTCAAACTGCTGAACACCTATGCCCAGCTGGACAGCCAGGGGGTGGCTGGCGAAAACATCACCCGCACCAAGCAGAGCATCCAGCGGTCTCTGGACCTGCTGGTCACCGCCTTTGAAAACCAGCTGGACAAGCTGTTCCAGTCCGACGCGCTGGATGTGTCGGCGGACATTGCCGCCCTGGAAGGGATGCTGAATCTGGACGGCCTGTCGGGAGACAGCGGATTCTCGGTCCAGCCGTGACACGCCATCATCCCGTCATCAAGGAGAAACCATGCCGAATATCATTGAAATCACCGATCTGAACAACCCCGCCCTGGACGTGTTCGCCCGGCTGACCGAAAATCAGCTGCGAAACCGTCTGGAACCCGAGAAAGGGGTTTTCATTGCCGAGAGCCCCAAGGTCATCGACCGGGCCCTGGACGCAGGGTATCAGCCCCTGTCCTTTTTGATGGAACGCCGGAAAATCGACGGCCCCGCCCATGAGGTGCTGGCCCGGTGCGGCGACGTCCCCGTCTACACCGCCGACCGGGAGATTCTCACCGCCCTCACCGGCTACCAGCTGACCCGGGGTGTGCTGGCCGCCTTTCACCGGCCGGCCCTGCCCCCGGTGGAAGCCCTCTGTCCGGGAGCCCGCCGGGTAGCGGTCCTGGAAAACATTGTGGACTCCACCAACGTGGGAGCTATTTTCCGCTCGGCGGCGGCCCTCCACATCGACGCCGTCCTGGTGACTCCTTCCTGCTGCGATCCCCTCTGCCGCCGGGCGGTGCGGGTCAGCATGGGAACGGTGTTCCAGGTGCCCTGGACCCAGATTAGCGCTTTGCCCGCCGACTGGCCGGGGGCGGGTCTGGCCCAGCTCCACGAGCTGGGGTTCAAGACCGCCGCCCTGGCCCTCAGCGACCGGTCGGTGTCCATCGACGACCCGGCCCTGATGGCCGAGGACCGTCTGGCCCTGATTCTGGGCACCGAGGGGGACGGACTCTCTGCCGAGACCATCGCCCAGTGCGACTACACCGTCAAGATCCCCATGTCCCACGGGGTGGACTCTCTCAACGTGGCCGCGGCCAGCGCGGTGGCCTTCTGGCAGCTGCGGGCCCGGGACTGATCCGGAGGTAAGGCAACATGGACTGTCCTTTCTGTCACACTCCCATGCACGAAGGATATCTGACCATCGGCGGGCCGGCTCTGTGGACCGCCCAGAGCCATCCCCTCACCCTTTTACCCTATCCCGATGAAACCTACGCGCTGCAGCTGGGGCAATGCTGGTTCGGTCCCCACCGGATCGCGAGTTTCTGCTGTCCCCAGTGCAAGCGGATCATTCTGGACGCCAGCTCCTACCCCAACAAGAACCTGTAACAAAACACCGCGCGCCTCCGGCCCACAAAGAGCCAAAGACGCGCGGTGTTTTTATGTACGCGGTTTAGTTTAAATCAGGCCCAGCTCCGCGAAGGCGCGGGCGATGCCGTCCTCCTTCACCGAGGGGCAGACCCGGTCACAGCGGGCCTTCAGAGCCTCGGCACCGTTGGCCATGCAATAGCTGATGCCGGCCACATCGGTCATTTCCAGGTCGTTTTCGCTGTCGCCAAAAGCGATCACCGACGCAGTCGGGACGTCCAGGTATTCACAGATGCGGCGGATGCCCTCGCCCTTGTTGAACTTGCGGTTGATGAGCTCGCCATTGATGCAGCCGGGACCGTGGTTGAAGGTGGTCTGCTCACAGAACACAAACTGATCCCCAAAGGCCGCCTTGGCCGGGGCCAGCGCCTCGGCCCGGTCGGCGATGTAGCAGATTTTATAGATGGGCTCTCCCTGATACTCGGTCAGGGGCCGGATCAGCATTCCATCGGCAAAGGCCTGCCGCCAACGCTCCAGCTCGCTGTTCAGGGAACCGGGGCGGGACTTCTGGTAGGAGGACAGACGTTCCATCATCTGGGTCCCGCCAAAGGTGGCGTCCCGGGCCTCCAGGGTGCACTCCACCCCGTTGGCCTCCAGAATGGCCCGCAGGCCGTCGCTCTGGGCCTTGTCCATGGGGCAGTCAAAGAGGACCTTGTCCCCGCAGACCACATACCCGCCGGCGCTGGACACATAGCCGTCAAAGCCATAGTGGAGCACCGGAGAGGTCATTTTATAGTTGCGGCCGGTGCACAGGAACACCTTGTGGCCGTTGGCACGGGCCTTTTCCACCGCCTCTACGGCGCTGGCCGGCGGCTCCATCCGGCCCGGCTCGATCAGGGTGCCGTCGATGTCCAGAAAAATCAGTCGCTTTTCCATCCTGTTCCTCCCCATCTTGTCTCAGAAAATCCACAATCCCATGCCGGCGGCCCGCATTAGCAGGCCGATGACCAGCGCCGCCACTGCCAAAAACAGGGCGGCCTGACTGCCGGTGTCCTTCTCCTTTTTGGCGCGGCCGCCAGGCCGTCCCCGGCCTTTGGAGCTGCTGCGGGTGCTGCTCTGCCCTGTCTTGCGGGACGTGCTCCCCGACCCGGTTTTGCCGGAAGAGCTGCTCCGGGAACCGGACGCGCCGGTTTTGGAGTCCTTCTCCCTGGTTCCGGAGCGGGTCCCCGTGCGGGCGGCAGAGGCGCTCTTTTCCCGGGCTGCGGCAGCCTTCTGGCGGGCCGCGCCGGTGGGATACACGTTGACCTCGGGGGCAGGCTGTCCGGCTTCGGGGGCCTCCTGTTGGGGCGGAGGGGCGTTTTTGCCCCCGACGCCGCACCGGCGAAGGTATTCGCTGGAGAGCTCATAATATTTGGCCAGCTCCCGCTCGCTGAAAGCCGTCCCGGCGTAGGCCTCCTCGATGCACTCCACCGCCTCGTCAAAGAGAATGGCCGCACGGCCGCCGCTGGAGCGGTCCGCCGCATGGGCGGCCTCGTTGCGGGCCATCCGCACCGCGTTGCAGGCACGGCGGGCGGCCCCGGGGTGGGCGGTACTGCCCAGCAGGTCCAGCGGCTGGGAGGCATCGTTTTCGGGGTCCAGCAGGACCCGCATGCAGAGGGTGGTATCCAGCTGCTGCCAGCTGGTCTTCCGCCCGATGTCGGGCATATGGCCGTAATAGGCCGGGCTCTCCTCCTGGCGGCGTTCCAGATGTTCCAGCAGGGACTCAAAACTGTGGGCGCCAGGCTTGTTCTCCCAGTGCCAGCGCAGAACCCGCCGGCTGATCTCGTCGCAGGAAGCCTTGATCTCAAAGGCGGCCTGCAGGTATTCCTCGGGCATCTTCTCCCCCCTTTCTCAACTCAAAACAGGGGGAGCGGCCAAAACGCGCTCCCCCCTGCGGGTGTTACATAAAGAACTGATAGTACACAAAGCCGTACAGCGCAATGCCCGCGCAGATGAGAGCGGTCACCGGCGGCACCCAGCGGACGATATTCTCGGCCACCGGGTCGCGGTCATCTTCCTCATCCTCGTCGTCCTCCACCGGGGCGGCGCGATTGTAACGGGTAGGCTGATCCTTCCAGCGGTCCGCCGCACGGACGGTGCGGGTGGCGCCGGCCTCTTCCTCGTCCTCCAGGTCATCGTCCCGGCGGCGGGAGGTGAGGGGCGGCTGGCTGGGCTGGGTAAACAGCCGGGTTTCCTGGCTGACCCGGGGGGTGGACTCCCGCCGGGAGGGCTGCACCGGCTCAAAGGCACGGGTGCCGCCGGTCTCCACCGGCCCGCCCACAATGCGGGTGGGCTCCACATCCTCCTGCTCGGCCGGGGCGGGCGCGGGGGCAGTCACTTCCGCCGTATCGCCGCCCTGGGGAGGCAGGTCCTCGGAATCGGTGTCCTGCTCGGGCTGCATCAGAGTATTCAGGGCATTCTGCAGCAGGATGCGGTCGGAGCCGCACTCACTGCAGTAGACGGTGTCCTCTTCCTTGGGGTGGAAGGCGCCGCAGGCACAGTACCATCCGCAGTCCAGCACCTGGGGCGCATAGCGCATCCCCTTGCGGCCCATCCGCTCCTCCAGGGCAGCGGCCAGGTCGTCGGGCAGGGTGCGGGGCGCCGGCAGCCGGACCCGCTTGATGTTGTCCAGCTTGACCACCCGCTTGCCGTTGTAGACGTTGCAGAGAACCACGTCCACGCTGACAATGGGTTTCTGGGTGATAAAGACCGCATCGTCCATGCCGAACAGTTCCCCGGGCTTGACGTCCAGGTCCCGGTACTCGAATTCGTCCTCACAGAGGACCTCGCCGCCGGTGGTTTTGCACTTGAAGCGGATCTCCAGGGCGGTCAGATTCACCCGGGAAATATTTTTGAAGGTCAGGCAGACGGCGCGGTCTCCGCTGACGCTGCCTTTGAGCAGCTCCACGCGAACAAACTGGACCGGGCTGCCCGGGGTATAATAGTTGGCTCTGGTTTGAGCAATCGGGTCAAAACTTTCCTCCACTGCACTCACTCCTTTGCTGTCTGCTGAGGCGGCTGGTTACGGCTGTTCCGGCTTGTGGTCCGGATTGGTTTCGTCCTGGGCGGCGGGCTGGGCCGGGGCCTCTTCCACCGGCAGCTCCGCTGCATCGCCGGCAGGGGCCGCATCCTCTGCGGCCGGGGCGGCAGGGGCCTCAGGGGCCGGCGCCGGAGTCTCCTGAACCGGAGCTGCGGGGGCAGCCGGCTGGACCGGGGCATCCTCATCCTTCCGCAGCGGCAGCTTCTCGCCCCGCATGATGGCGTTGAACTCGGCCTCGTTCAGCTTCTCGCGCTCGATCAGGGCCTGGGCCAGGGCGTGGAGCTGATCGATGTGCTCGGTCAGGGTGCGGCGGCAGGTCTCATAGGCCTCGTCGATGATATCGCGGATTTCGCTGTCGATCTCGGCAGCGGTGGTCTCACTGTAGCCCTTGCCCTGGGCAAAGTCGCGGCCCAGGAAGGTCTCTTCCTGCGAAGTGCCATAGACCACGGGGCCCAGACGCTCCGAGAAGCCGTAGCGGGTGATCATCTGGCGGGCGATGTTGGTGGCCTGCTGCAGGTCGTTGGAGGCACCGGTGGAGATGTCGTCCAGGATCAGCTGCTCGGCCACACGGCCGCCCAGGCTGGACACGATGTCCTCGAACATCTCGCCGCGGGTCACGTAGGAGCGATCCTTTTCCGGCAGGTACATGGTGTAGCCGCCAGCCTGGCCGCGGGGAATGATGGTGATTTCGTGGACACGGGGGTGGTGCTTGCAGTAGAAGCCCGCCACAGCGTGGCCCGCCTCGTGATAGGCGGTGAGCTTCTTCTCCTCGGGGGTGACCACGCGGCTCTTCTTCTCGGGGCCGGCCATCACCTTCATGGAAGCTTCCTCGATGTCCTCCATGGTGATGGCTTTGCGGTTGCGGCGGGCCGCCAGCAGGGCGGCCTCGTTGACCAGGTTCTCCAGGTCGGCGCCGGCAAAGCCTGCGGTGCGCTGGGCAATCACCTTGAGGGAGACGTCGGGAGCCAGAGGCTTCTTGCGGGTGTGAACCTTGAGGATTTCCTCACGGCCCTTGACATCGGGCAGGCCCACATAGACCTGGCGGTCAAAACGGCCGGGGCGCAGCAGCGCCTTATCCAGAATGTCGGCGCGGTTGGTGGCAGCCATGACGATGATGCCGTCGTTGGCCTCAAAGCCGTCCATCTCCACCAGCAGCTGGTTCAGGGTCTGCTCGCGCTCGTCGTGGCCGCCGCCCAGGCCGGCGCCGCGCTGGCGGCCCACGGCGTCGATCTCATCGATGAAGATGATGCAGGGCATGGTCTTTTTGGCCTTGTCGAACAGGTCGCGGACACGGGATGCGCCGACACCGACGTACATTTCCACGAAGTCCGAACCGGAAATCGAATAGAAGGGCACGCCTGCCTCGCCGGCGCAGGCACGGGCCAGCAGGGTTTTACCGGTGCCCGGAGGGCCTACCAGCAGGACGCCGTGGGGAATCCGGGCGCCCAGAGAGTTGAACTTGTCGGGGCTCTTGAGGAACTCCACGACCTCCTTCAGCTCTTCCTTCTCCTCGTCCTCGCCGGCCACGTCGGCAAAGGTGGCGGTTTTCTGGTTGGTGGACTCATCCTTGACACGGGCGCGGCCCACGTTCATGACGTTGCCGCCGCCAGCGCCGCCCCGCAGCATCGAGAACAGAATGAACCCGGTACAGCCCAGCATGGCCAGATAGAAGAAAATCTCCATCCAGGGCACCGACTCCCGCAGGGCGGTGTAGTCGTACTCCATGGGGGCGTCGGGGTTGGCGGCGTCGTAGGCCTCAATATAGGTCTGAACCTCATTGATGAACAGGCCGGCGTAGGGCAGCTGGTAGCGGACGGTTACAGTGCCGTCCGGATTCTGCTGCACCGAATCGCCGGAGGTGCTGCCCGAGCCAAACAGGCCCGAAACCAGGCCGCCGGAGGGCACCGAAGCGGTGTCATCGGTGGCGCCGGGCAGGGGCAGGTCGCCCTCCTTGATGGTCATGGTGATGACGCTGGTGTTCCGGTCCAGGGTGAAGGAGGTCACCTGCAAATGTTCAAAGTAATGCACCACCGTGGAATAGCTCATGGTGGAGCCGGTCGTGCTGTTGGAGGTGGTGAACACCGACCAGATCATCAGCACGGCGGCCAGCGCCAGCGCCAGGATCAGCGGGTTCAGGTGCGGTCTTTTCTGCTGCAAAAACAATCAACTCCCATTCTGAAATTATTGGGTGGTTTGTGCCGGCCGCCCGGGGTTATTCCCCCTCGTAGATCTCCGGCTTGAGTACGCCCACATAGGGCAGGTTGCGGTATTTTTCGTCGTAGTCCAGGCCATAGCCCACCACAAAGGCGTCCGGCACCTCAAAGCCGCGGTAATCGGCGGCGATGTCGGTCTTGCGGCGGGCGGGCTTGTCAAGGATGGCACAGATCCGGACCGAATTGGGGTTGCGCATCTTGAGCATCGGCACCAGGTGGGACAGGGTGACGCCGGTGTCCAGCACGTCCTCCACGATCAGAACGTCCCGGCCGGTGAGGTCGGCGTCCAGGTCCTTGACAATCTTGACAAGGCCGGTGGTCTGGGTATTGGTGCCGCCGTAGCTGGACACCACCATGAAATCAATGCTGCAGTGGATGGTGACCGCCCGCATCAGGTCGGCCATAAAGACCACAGCACCCTTTAAAATCGAGACCAGCAGCAGGTCCTTGCCTGCGTAGTCCCGGCTGATCTGAGCACCCAGCTCAGCCACCTTGGCTTTCAGCTGTTCTTCGGTGACCAGAACCGTTTGAATGTCGTCGCGCATATCCATGACTCAACGTCCTCTCTCTTCTCCCTTTCGGGTTTGTATCTCCAGGTACAGGGTCAGGCCGTCGTCCCCCGGATGAGGGGCCAGGCCTTCCGCAAAGCCTGCACCGCAGACCCATACCACCTCGCTGCCGTCTGCCAGCACCGGCAGGCTGTCCCTCACCTGGGGAGGGATGGCCTGTTCGTTCATCCATTTGCGCAGGGGCTTAGTGACGCTGCGGCCGGCGGGCCGGTACAGGTCCCCCGGCAGGCGGCTGCGCAGGGTAAGGGCAGGATGCAACATGGTTATTCTAGCATAATCTGCTACATTTTTTAAGTCTTTTTTGTGAACGACCTGTGTTTTTTCTTGAAAACTATGGCGGGACAGCCGCACACAGAGCCATTGTCCCCCGCCGAGGGGATATTCGGCCTGTTTTTCGGGGCAGAAGGGCACGGCTTCCAGAGGAGACGCCGGCGGGGCCGGGGCGTCCTCCTGCCAGAAAAAGCCCTGACCGGCCCGCAGCCGCACCTCGGGGCGCAGCTGGACCGCGCCGGTCCCCTTTTCCACCAGCTGGCACAAAAGGCGGATATACAGCTCCTCCGGGTCCCGGTGGGGGGCCACCAGGGCGTGGGCCGCCGCCTCCAGAATCAGAGGGTCGGCCTGCCGGAGCACCTCCAGCCGCCAGACCGGTCCCCCGCTTTCCAGAACCCGGCGGACCGCCGGGGGGCAGTCCTGGGGCTCGACCCGGGCGGCCTGGTCCAGCAGGCCGGCGGCGGCCCGGGCAAAATAGGCGTCGGCTTGGGCGGCCTTTTCGCAGAAGCGGGCCAGATTCCGCTCGGCGCCGGCATTGGCCTGGCGCAGGGCGGGCAGGGCGTCGTGGCGGAGGCGGTTGCGGGCGTAGGCGTCCGAGAGGTTGGTCTCATCGGTGACCCAGCTCTGGCCCCAGGCGGCGCAGCAGGCCTCCACCTCTGCCCGCGTTAAGCAGAGCAGGGGCCGGACATAGAAGTCCCGCACCGGGCGGATGCCCCCCGCCCCATGCAGCCCGGTTCCCCGGGCCAGCCGGAACAGCAGGGTTTCCGCCTGATCTGTAACAGTATGGGCCGTGGCCACCCGGTCTATCCCTTCCCGGCGAAGCCGTTCAAAACAGGCATAGCGGAGATTGCGGGCTCCCGCCTCCCCGCCATCGGCCAGGGGCAGGCCCTCCTCCCCTGCCCGGAACACCCGCAGCTCCACCCCCAGCCGGGCGCACTGGGCCCGGACAAAGGCTTCGTCTGCGTCGGCCGCAGGACCCCGCAGCCGGTGGTTCACATGGCAGGCGGTGACGGTGATCCCCAGCGGTTCCGCCAGGGCCAGAAGCATCCGCAGCAGGGCCATGCTGTCGGCCCCGCCCGACACGGCCGCCACCACCCGCTGTCCATGCACAAAAAGCCCGGCCTGCCCACAATGGGCAAGCACCCGGGCTTGGGTTGTCTGGAGGATTTCGGCGTCGTTCTGGCTCATATCAGTGCTGGAAATCCACATCCATAAACCGGGTGTGGGCGCCGTCCCAACCCAGCGGGACGGTACTGGTCTCGCCGTGGCGGTTTTTGGCCACAATACACTCGGCGGTGTCGGCGTCCACCTCTGCGCCGTCGGGCTGCTGGCTGGCGTAGTAGGAGTCGCGGTAGAGGAACAGGACGCAGTCGGCGTCCTGCTCGATGGAACCCGAATCGCGCAGGTCGGACAGCTGGGGGCGGTGGCTGGAATTGCTGCCCTGTTTTTCCACCGCACGGGACAGCTGGCTCAGGGCGATGATGGGGACGTTCATCTCCTTGGCCATGATCTTGAGGTTTCGGGTGATGGTGCTGATCTCCTGGACCCGGTTTTCGGTCCGCAGGCCGGAGGTCATCAGCTGCAGATAGTCGATGACGATCAGGCCGATGTTGGGCCGGCTGGGGTCCTGGTTGATCCGGCGGATCTTGGCTTTCATCTCGGTGATGGTGATGGACGAGGTGTCGTCCATGTAAATGGGGGCATCGTGGAGCTTTTCGGTGGCCAGAGCCAGATACTCCCAGTCCGAAGCGGTCAGGGCGCCGGTGCGGAAGGCCTGGCTGTCGATGCCGGCCTCGGCCGAGAGGATGCGATTGGTCAGCTGCTCCTTGGTCATTTCCAGGCTGAAAATGGCCACCGGGATGTGCTGTTTCATGGCCACGCGGGTGGCGATGTTCAGTGCAAAGCTGGATTTGCCCATGCCGGGACGGGCCGCCAGGATAATCAGGTCGCCCCGGCCCAGGCCGGTGAGGACGGTGTCCAGCAGCCGGAACCCGGTGGGAATGCCCTTGTACTTGTCGGCGTCGGGGCCGCTGATCTTCTGCAGGTTGGTCAGGGTCTCCACCATGCTGGAGGACAGGGGCGTCAACGCACTGGAATCCCGGCCGGAGCGGATCTCATACAGCCGCTGCTCGGCGGTCTCCAGCAGCATGGAGGCGTCCGGCTCATCGCCGGCGTCCTGCAGAATGTCGGTGGCCACACCCATCAGCTGGCGGACCAGGTACTTCTCCTGGACGATCTCGGCGTAGGCCTTGACGTTGGAGATGCTGGGCACCGTCTCGGCCAGGCCGGTCAGGTAGACCTTGGCCTCGTCGGGGCTGGCGAAAATATTGTCCGAGACCACCGCGTCCAGCAGGGTGACAAAGTCGATGGTCTGGTCGCCGGTAAACAGCCGGATCATCTCGGAATAAATCCGGCCGTTCTGGGTGGCGTAGAACATCTCGGGGCGGACGATTTCCACCAGGTCGGTCAAAACGTCCGGCTTGAGCAGGACGGCGCCCAGCACGCTCTGCTCTGCCTGCATACTGTAGGGCGGCTGGATGCCCATGCTCTCCAGATTCAGCTCACTGCCATAGCGGGAACGGCGGCGTTCCTCCGGCATGGGTACTCCCCCTTTCTACCATAAATGGGCATAAATGGGCCAAACGGGCTTGCAGCCCTCTTTCAGCCAAAAAAGCGCCCCCTTTTTGCAGGGAGCGCAGCGGCAGCCGTCGCAGCTTTTACGCCTGCTCGACCTCCACATTCACTTTAAAGCTGGCCACAACGCCCGGATACAGCCGGACCTTGCCGTTGAACACGCCGGCATCCCGGATGTCCTTGATCTCCAGCTCGATTTTCTTCTTGTCCACCGTCTCGCCGGTAGCCTCCGACAGGGCGGCAGCAATTTCCTTGCTGGTGACCTTGCCGAACAGGCGGCCCGATGCGCCGCCCTTGGCCTTGACGGTGACGATGCGGCTGTTGATCTTGGCAGCCAGAGCCTGGGCAGCGGCCACATTCTCCGCCTCATGGAAGTCGGCGGCGGCCTCCTTGCTGCGGGCAACGTTCAGGGCGCTGGCATCGGCCACAGCCGCCAGCTTGCGGGGGAACAGGTAGTTGCGGGCGTAGCCGTCCGAAACCTCATGGATTTCGTCCTTCTTGCCGATTCCCTTGATGTCCTGCTTCAAAATAACCTTCATGGATGATCCCTCATTTCCGGCCCGGCGGCGTCTGCACACCAGGCCCATTTTCTTCCTTTAGTATACCGCATCCCGGCCGTTTCGGCAAGGGCGCGGCGACGTCTTTTGTGACCGGGTGACAGACCGAAACCCGGTCCGCAGCCCCTCAGTCCAGTTCCTTCCGGACGGCCTCCAGGGCGCTCTCAATGATCTTGTCCATATCGTAGTAGCGGTACTCGCCCAGGCGTCCGCCGAACAGGACGTTCTTCTCCCCGTCGGCCAGGGCCCGGTACTGGGCATACAGGGCGCCGTTCTTGTCGTCGTTGACGGGATAGTAGGGCTCATCCCCCACCTTCCACTCAGCGCTGTACTCCCGGCTGATGACCGTCTTGGGCTGGGTCCCGAACTCAAAGTGCTTGTGCTCGATGATCCGGGTGTAGGGGGTCTCGGCGTCGGTGTAGTTCACCACCGCGTTGCCCTGGTAGTTGTCGGTGTCCAGCACCTCGGTCTCAAACCGGACGCTGCGGTATTCCAGCGCGCCCAGGCGATAGCCGAAATAGGCGTCGATGGGGCCGGTATAGACCACGCGGTCGGCCAGGGCGTCCAGAGACTCCTTTTCCTGGAGGTAATCCACACCCAGGCGGACCTCGGTGTCCTCCAGCATCCCCTCCACCATGGCGGTATAGCCGCCGTTGGGGATGCCCTGATAGAGGGCGTTGAAATAGTTGTTGTCGTAGGTGAAGCGGACCGGCAGCCGCTTGATGATGAAGGCCGGCAGCTGGTCGCAGGGGCGGCCCCACTGTTTGCTGGTATAGCCCTTCACCAGTTTCTCGTAGATATCGGTGCCCACCAGGCTGATGGCCTGCTCCTCCAGGTTTTTGGGCTCGGTGATGCCGGCGGCGGCCCGCTGGCGCTCGATCTCGGCCTTGGCCTCGGCAGGAGTCACCACGCCCCACATCCGGTTGAAGGTGTTCATATTGAAGGGCATGTTGTAGATTTCGCCGTGGTAGTTGGCGATGGGGCTGTTGGTGTAGCGGTTGAAGGTGGCAAAGCGGCCCACATAATCCCACACGTCCTTGGAGTTGGTGTGGAAAATATGAGCGCCGTAGCGATGGACGTTGATGCCCTCCACCTGTTCGGTGTAGATGTTGCCTGCAATGTGGCTGCGCCGGTCGATGACCAGGCAGCGCTTGCCGGCCCGGCGGGCCTCCTGGGCGAAAACCGCGCCGAACAGGCCGGCGCCCACGATCAGATAATCATACTGCTTCATTCCGCTTCTCCTTTGTTCGGGGACGGGCCGGACAGGCCAGCCCGTTGTGCTGAAAAGGCGCGTCTGCTCTGCAGCCGCACCCGTTCAGCGGATGATGGAGGCGCGCCGGGACGTCAGTCCTTGGCGCTGCCCTTCTTCTGGGACGCACGGTAGCCGTCGATGGCGGCGTGGAGGCGCTCCCGGGCCTGGTCCAGGGAGGTGTGCTTGAGGACGGTGGCCGCCATGGTCTGATGGCCGCCGCCGCCCAGGCTCTCCATAATGACCTGGACATTGACCTGGCCCATGCTGCGGGCCGAAATCTTGACCATACTGCCGGTCTGAACCGCCACAAAGCTGGCCTGCACTCCCTCGATGCTCAGCAGGTCGTTGGCTGCCTGGGGAACGGCCACCTGGGCCTCCGCCGGCAGTTCGCCGCTGAGAACCACGGCGCAGCCCTTGTACATCTGCGCCTTGGAGACAAGGCCGGCCTTGGAGTTGTATTCGGTCAGGCTGACGTCAAACAGGGACCAGGCGCGCTCAGTTTCGGCGCCGTAGCGGCGCAGGGCCGCGGCCGCCTCAAAGGTGCGCACGCCGGTATGAAGGCTGAAATTCCGGGTATCCAGCATGATGCCGGACAGCAGACCCTCGGCTTCCACCCGGGTGGGCTTGTCGTCCCGGCCGCCCACATACTGGAGCAGCTCGGTGACCAGCTCACTGGCCGAGGAGGCGTAGGGCTCATGGCAGACCAGAACGGCGTTCTCGATATAGCCCACGCCCTTGCGGTGGTGGTCAATGACCGCGACTTTGCCGCACTTGTCCAGAATTTCCTTGCTCTCCACCTGGCCAACCTGGTATGTATCGACCACGATGCAGAGAGTCTCTTTGGTGATGATGGCCAGAGCGCTGCGGGGATCAATGAAGTCGCTCTCCTGGCCGGCGTCCTCAATGGCATGGATCAGGCTGGTGGCCAGGGTGGCCTCCCGCCGGACGGCAATGACCGCCGGCACGTCGCAGATCTTGCAGATCCGCAGCACGCCCTCGGCCGAGCCGATGGCGTCCAGATCGCTCATCCGGTGGCCCATGATGACCACGTGGTCCGCCGCCTTGATGAGTTCCACCAGGGCCTCGGCCACGATACGGCTGCGGACCTTGCTGCGCTTTTCCACGCCGTGGCTGACGCCGCCGTAGAAGGTAAAGCCGTCGGGGGTCATCTCGGCGGCCTGGTCGCCGCCGCGGCCCTGAGCCATGTCCAGAGCCTGCACCGCCATCTCCTGGGCCTCATGCAGCGTGGGGGCCCGCCGGCCGATGCCGATGGAAATGGACAGGTTGACGCTGGGCTCCAGGGCGCGGATTTTATCCAGCACGTCGTAGCCCTGCTGGGCAAACTGCTCCAGCTGGCGCTCCTCCACCACCGCGATATAGCGGCCATTGGCCACGCGGCGGAGGAAGCCGGTGCCCCGGGCGATCATCCCCTCGATGGTGCGGTTGATCCGCTCCAGCAGGCGGGCGCTCTCGCTGTCCAGCATATCGCTGAACACGTCGTCGTAGCCGTCCACCGAGAAAATCATATAGCCGGGGCGGCTGGCCTTGTATTCGTTCTCGATTTTGCGCAGGGCGGTCTCATCGTTGAGGACCAGAATGCTGGTTTTCTCTTTCCCCTCGCCGTCCACGGTGGAGGCGTGAATCCGCCACACACCGCTGGCGCAGGCCAGAACCTGGCCGTTGGGGGTGCCGCACTGGGCCAGTTCCAGGCCCGGCAGCAGCTTGTTGACCCGGCCGGCCAGCTGGTCGGCGCCGTTCAGCACATAATCCCGGAAGGGGATGTTATACCAGACCACCGTGTCCCCGCTGAGCAGGGCCGCCGGCTGGGACAGGGATGCCAGGCTGTACTGGGTCTTGGAGTTCTCAAAGCTGGTGCCGGTCACCCAGCGCGCCGCCCAGCGGCGCACACGGTACCGGGACACCACCACCAGCACCCCGCACAAAACGACGAGTACCAGCAGCACAGGCCAGACAGCCGGCTGCACCATCAGCAGCAGCAACATCAGCACAGCTGCCAGCAGCGCAAAGCCCGCCGTAAACATTTCCAGCGTCCATCTGGGTTTTTGCTTCATGGCGGATGCCTCTCTTCCCTTCCTCCCGGGGAGGAAAAACTATGCCCGCGGGTCTTGCTCAGACCTCCATCAGAACGGGCAGAATCATCGGGCTGCGCTTGGTACGCCGGTAGATATAGCTGCTGAGAGCCTCGCGCATCCGGGTCTTGACGCTGTTCCAGTCGCGGACGTGCTCCTCGACACAGCGGTTCAGAGCCATCTCGACGGTGCTCTGGGCGCCGTCCATCAGGCTTTCGTTTTCACGCACATAGACAAAGCCGCGGCTCACCAGGTCGGGCCCGGCCAGGACTTTGCCGGTCTTGCTGTCCACGGTGGCCACAATGATGACCAGGCCGTCCTCGGACAGGTGCTTGCGGTCCCGCAGGACCACATTGCCCACGTCGCCCACGCCCAGGCCGTCCACCATCACGGCGCCGGCGGTCACCGGGTCGCCCAGTTTGATCTCGTCCTGGGTCAGGATGACGTTGGAGCCGTTCTCGGCGATGAGGATATTGCTGTGGGGGATGCCCAGGCTGGCCGCCGTCAGGGCATGCTTTTTCAGCTGCTTGTACTCGCCGTGGACCGGCAGGAAGTACTTGGGCTTGGTCAGGGTGAGCATCAGTTTCTGCTCCTCCTGGCAGGCGTGGCCCGACACGTGCACGTCGTACATGCTCTCGTAGATGACCTCGGCCCCCAGCATCAGCAGGCCGTTGACAATCTTGGTGACGCTCTTTTCGTTGCCGGGGATGGGGTTGGCCGAGATGATGATGAAGTCGCCCGGGCCCACCCGCACCTGGCGGTGGCTGCAGGAAGCCATCCGGGACAAAGCGCTCAAAGGCTCGCCCTGGCTGCCGGTGGTAATCAGCACCACTTCCTCGGGGGCGTATCGGTTCAGCTCCTCAATGTTGATGAGGGTGCCGTCGGGGATGTGCATATAGCCCAGCTCCTGGGCCATGGCGGTATTATTCACCATGCTGCGGCCGCTGAAAGCCACCTTGCGGCCCTCCTGGACCGCCAGGTCGATGATCTGCTGGATGCGGTAGATATTGGACGCAAAGGTGGCAATGATGATCCGCTTGTTCCGGGCCTGGGTGAACAGGTTGTGGACGCCGGCGGCCACCTTCTGTTCGGTGGCGGTGAAGCCGGGGCGCTCGGCGTTGGTGGAATCACTCAGCAGGGCCAGCACGCCGCGGCGGCCGTATTCGGCCAGGGTGGTCAGATCGGTGGGGCCGCAGGCCAGCGGGGTGTAGTCGATCTTGAAGTCGCCGGTCTGGATGATGACGCCCGCCGGGCTGTCGATGGCAAAGCCCACCGAATCGGGGATGGAGTGGTTGACGTGGATGGGCTCCACCGTGAAGCAGCCCAGACGCAGCTTCTGCTTGGGGGTGATCTCCACAAAGTGGGTGCGGCCCGCCAGGTTGAACTCCTCCAGCTTGTTGCGGATGAGGCCCAGGGTCAGCTTGGTGCCGTACACCGGCAGGTCCATCTTCTGCAGCAGGTAGGGAATGCTGCCGATGTGGTCCTCATGGCCGTGGGTAATCAGCAGGCCCTTGATCTTGTCCTTATTCTGCAGCACAAAGGTGAAGTCGGGGATGACCATATCCACGCCGTACATCTCGCTGTCGGGGAAAACCAAGCCGCAGTCCACGATAATCATATCGCCGCAGCACTCGTAGACGGTCATATTCTTGCCCACTTCTCCCAGGCCGCCCAGAGGATAAATGTGGATGGGCACGCGGGTGCCGCCCTTCTGGACGTTCTGAGGACGCCGGGGGCGCCGGGTATACATGGGGCGGCGGGGGCGCTGGGTCCGGCCCTCACCGCTGGAATTGTTCCGTCTTGCGTTGCTGGACGGGCTGCCCGTATTCTCTTTTGCCTGTGCCATTTGTACCTCCAAAACAAATGCGGCAGGGTATCTTACCCATGCCGACGGGGAGGCCGCGGCATTCTGCCCGGTCTCCGGTAAACAATCGTATTATAAAAAGCCGGTCTCCGGCTCTATGATCTTTTTTGTGATCGGTGAGATCTTTTTTGCCCCCGGGGCCTTGGGTCAGCCTGCACGGTCCATCTGCTCAATGCGACCGCGGCCAGCCCCCGGGATGGCAGGCGCATGCTGTACATGCACCCTTCCGCGCGTTCTATTTGGAACAATTATAGTATCTGCACCCGCTTTTGTCAATTCAAGCTTGGGCGACGCAGTCACCAAATATACCACCCCTGGGAGCATACAGGGCGGCCCGGGAGGCAAAATGCATCGTATGTGCGACAAAGCCCCGGGGCGGAGCGGATGTTTTTTCCAAAAATGCCCAGCGGCTCCCCTGCCCCCCGCTGCGGCCCCGGCCCGCGGCCTGTGCATTTGGGCTTGACAGAACGGGTCCGGTGCCTCTAATATAAGAGGTAGAATGCTCTTTACGTTTTGCAGGAGAACAGGATGAAAAAGGTTGAGATCTACACCGACGGCGCCTGCAGCGGCAACCCCGGCCCGGGCGGCTGGGGAGCGGTTCTGCGGTACCGCAGCGGCGAAAAAGTCTATGAAAAGGAACTGAGCGGCGGGGACGCCGCCACCACCAACAACCGGATGGAGCTGACAGCCTTCATCGAGGCGCTGGGCCTGCTGAAAGAGCCCTGCGAGGTGCGCTACTGTTCCGACAGCCAGTATGTCATCAACGGGCTGGAAAAGGGCTGGGCCAAATCCTGGCGGGCCCGGGGCTGGAAAAAGGCCGACAAGTCCCCCGCGCTGAACGCCGACCTGTGGGCCAAGGCGCTGGAGCTGGCTGAAAAACACACCATCACCTACATCTGGGTGAAGGGCCACGCAGGGCACCCCGAAAATGAGCGGTGCGACCAGCTGGCCGTAGCCCAGAGCAAAGCACATGGCGGGAGGCAGAATTGACATGAACGACGCATTTTTGCCCGGCAACGGGTTCGACACCTACGAGGAGCAGGACAAGGTCCTGGTGGGGATGAGCGGAGGGGTGGACTCCAGCGTGACGGTGCGGGTGCTGCAGCAGCAGGGCTTCGCAGTGACCGGCGCGGTGATCCGCTTCTCCGACGCCCACGCCGGGGCGGTGGAGGCTGCCCAGCGGGCCGCCCAGCAGATGGGCATCGAATGCCTGGTGCTGGACGCCCAGGAGCTGTTTGAGCGGGAAGTGGTGACCCCCTTCTGCGCCGACTACTGCGCCGGCCGCACCCCCAATCCCTGCGTCCGCTGCAATCCGGCGGTAAAATTCACCGCCCTGCTGGCGGCCGCCGACCGTCTGGGCATCCAGTACATCGCCACCGGCCATTATGCCCGGGTGGAGGTGGACGCCGACGGCGTCAGCCGGATTCACCTGCCCGAAAGCATTGCCCGGGACCAGAGCTACATGCTCAGCCGGCTGGACCAGGCGGTCCTCAGCCGTCTGATTCTGCCTCTGGGCGAATTTGAAAAGGACGACGTCCGGGAAATGGCCCGGGACTTCGGCCTGGACTGTGCCGATGCCCCCGACAGCATGGAGATCTGCTTCATTCCCAGCGGGGACTACGCCGCCTACATCGAGGAGCGGGGCCTGTCCGGCAAGGCCGGACGGTTCATCTCCCCCGACGGGGAGGACCTGGGCCCCCACAAGGGTGTCCTCCACTACACGGTGGGCCAGCGCAAGGGCCTGGGCATCGCCCTGGGCGAGCCGGTGTTCATCCGCTCTATCCTGGACAACGGCGACATTCAGCTGGCCCGGGCCGGAGAGGAATATTTCACCACCGTGACGGTGGCCGACCTGGTCACCCCCGACGGCGCTCCCCTGCCCGCCGGAACCTATCAGGTCAAGGTCCGCAGCGCCGCCAAGGCCCAGCCCGCCCGCTTCGACGGGGAGGCTGTCCTGGTCTTTGAGGAGCCGGTGCGGGCCCCTGCGCCCGGCCAGACCGCCGCCTTCTATCAGGACGGCGCCGTGGTGGGCAGCGGCTTCATCCTGCGGGCCGAATAACCCGCCGGCATCCAAAACACATCAAAAAAGAACCCCGCCGCTTCCGGACCGAACCGGGCGGCGGGGTTCTTTTCACACTTTCTTATTCCTGCGATCAGGCCTGGGGCGGGTTCACAATACTCCGCCAGTCGAGGTCGCCGCGCTCCAGACCGTGGATCAGCACCTCGGCGGTAGCGATGTTGGTCGCCATCGGAATATTATGTACGTCGCACAGACGCAGCAGGGTCATTTCATTGGGTTCGCTGGGCTTGGCATTGATCGGGTCCCGGAAGAAGATGAGCAGGTCAATCTCATTGCAAGCAATGCGGGCCGCGATCTGTTGGTCACCGCCCTGTTTGCCCGACAGAAACCGCTTGACCGGCAGACCGGTGGACTCGGCAATCAATTTGCCGGTTGTTCCGGTGGCCACAAGCTGGTTCTGGCTGAGGATACGGCAATACGCCGTACAGAACTGCACCATCAATTCCTTTTTAGAGTCATGTGCGATCAGCGCAATCGTCATCCGTATCCATCTCCTTTGCCTAGACTCAAAATCAATACCAATCAAATATGCTGCCATTCCAATCATAATGTTACCACATTTTTCTCAGAATAGCAACCGTTTTTATACAGAACCTTCAATTTTTTTTAGAATGAGACGAGATTTTTCCTACAGATACGAAAAATTCTTTTATTTTTGTATCCATCACTCCAGCAGCTGACCCTCCTGAACAGGGGTCATTCCGTTGGAACGCTCGAAGAAATAGGCGTTGAAAATATCCGCCACCAGCTCGCCGGTACGGGAACCGCCGCCGCCGTATTCCACCACGATGCCCACCGCAATCTGGGGGTCCTCCACCGGGCCATAGGCGATGATGGTGGAGTTGGTGTAGTAGCTGCCCGAAGGGGTCTTTTCGCTGCGCTGGGGGGTGCCGGTCTTGCAGGCGATGGTGTAGGGGTAGTTGGCCAGGCCGGCAACGGTCTGGGCCGCGCCCACCATGCCCTCTTCCACGATATCAAAAGCGCCCACGTCGTCCTCAATGATCTCCACGATCTCGGGCTCCACCTCTTCCAGCACCTCGCCGGTGTTGGTGTCCAGCAGGGCCTTCACAAAGTGGGTCCGGTAGCGGACGCCCTTGTTGGCGATGGTGGCGGCATAGGTTGCCAGCTGCACCGGAGTGACCACCGTGTTGCCCTGGCCGATGGCGGCCTGGACTTCCAGAGAGGCGGTGTAGTTGGAGTCCTCCTTGGTGGTCAGGCGGCCGGTGGACTCGCTGACCTCCACGCCGGTAGGCGTGCCCAGGCCCAGGCGATAGGCGTAGTCATCGTACACATCGCTGGTAAGCCGGCGGCCCACGTCGTAGAAGAAGATATTGCAGCTCCACTTGATGGCGGTCACCACGTCGATGTTGCCGCTGTGGCCGTGACGGGTACAGCGGGGGTGGTAATCGCTGAAGTAGTTGTAAACGCCGTTGCAGTAGACGGTGCTGTTGCGGTCAATGAGCCCGCTGATGAGGGCAGCCACCGCCACCGAGGGCTTATAGGTGGAACCAGGGGTATACAGGCCCTGCAGCGCCCGGTTGTACAGGGGCAGGCCGGGGTCGGCGCTGTACGCGCTGTACTGGGTGCTGTAGAGGTTCTGGTCGTAGCTGGGATAGTTGGAGCAGGCCAGGATTCCACCGGTCTTGACGTCGATGACCACCACTGCGCCGGCGCTGGCGTCCACGTTGTAGGTGGTGGCAATCTGCTGGACGTTGCGGGCCAGAGCGTCGTCCACCGCCTTCTGGAACTCGCTGTTGACGGTGAGCATCACCGTCTTGCCGGGCTCCGGCTCGGTGGTGATGCTGGTGTCGATGATGACGCCGTCGCTGTCCCGGGTGATGGTTTCAACGCCGTCCTGGCCCCGGAGCTGGTCCTCATAGGCCGACTCCAGGCCCGAGATGCCGATGACGTCGTTCATGGCGTAGCCCTTATCCCGAAGAGGATAGGTCACCTGGCCGTTTTCATCGGTGACGCGCCACATTTCGGCGGTGATTTTGCCCACCCGGCCCAGCACATGGGGCAGAATGGTGCCGTCGGTGTAGCTGCGGACGCTGGTCTCGGCAATCTCCACGCCCGGCAGAGTCAGGCTGTGTTCCTTGACGGTGGCCACGGTTTTGTCCGAGACGTTCTCGGCCAGGGTGAAGTTGTTCACGTTGGAAAAAGCTTCCTGCTCCATCTGGTAATGGATTCCTCCCAGAATCCGCTGCCAGGTGGGGTCATAGCTCTCCAGCTCGTATTTTTCAATCAGGCGGTCCATCACGTCGTTGGCGGTGGCGTACTGCTGGAGGCCCAGGGCCTCCTTCACCGCGGCAATGGCGTTCTGGTCGCTCTGGCTGGCGGGATCTCCGGTAAAGTCATAGTTCCCCGCCCCGTCGGCGTAGCTGATCAGGAGGCCGTCGTTCCAGCTTTCGCCGTTGGCCTGCAGGATTTCCACCGCCTTGCGGATGGTCTCGTTCAGGTCGTTGTCCCCGATCAGCAGCTTGCTCAGCTCCACATTGTAGCAGGTGGTGCTGGTGGCAATCCGGCGGCCGGCGCTGTCCACAATGTCGCCCCGGGCCGCTGTGACGTTGAAGCGGTATTCGGTGGTGCTGGTGGCGCGGGCGGCAAACTCATCCCCATGGACCAGCTGCAAAAAGATCAGCCGCAAAACATACAGCGCAAAGACCGCCAGGGCGACAGCTATCAGCATTGCCAGGCGCCGGGTCACGATTTTATGTTCATCCATGGTGAGGGTCCCCCCTTTCGGCGTTTGGCCGGCCGCGGGCCGGGCGCTAGATGACGCCGTTGTCGATTTTAAACGTCTCGCTGGTCCACCGGACGGCCCGGTAGAGCGGCACCGACAGCACAGCGCTCATCAGGACGGTCAGCGGCACATAGCCCACAAAGCGCTCCAGCATATTGCTGTAGCCCGGCATGGCGTAATAGAACAGAAAGTCACTGCACAGCACCAGCGCCAGCGCCCCGGCAGTCACCAGGGCAAAGTTGGTCTGGGTCAGTTTGAGGTAGAGCTGGCTGGCCACCGACACCCCGAAACTCAGCATCATCAGGGCCAGGGCCAGCAGGCCCACCGTCCGGCCGGCGGTGTAATCCCACATCAGGCCGCAGACTGCGCCGAACAGCGCCCCGGAGAACTCATCCTCCCAGACGGCCACGGCCAGGGCCAGCGGCAGCAGAAAGACCGGCTTGGCCTGCCCGAACTGCAAAAATCCCGGCACAGTCTGCAGCACAGTGCAGGCCAGGAGCAGCAGAACATACAGGCCCCACTTATAAAACTGGGAGCGCCTGCGCTTGCGGCGTGATTCCATCAAAGTCCCGCCTTTCTAACGGTGATCCAAAACGGTTGGAAGCTCAGTAGTCGGTGATGATGAAGGCCTGCTTGACCCCCAGCACGTCGGCGTCGGGCTGAATCACCGCGATGACCGATGTGCCGCTGGCCTCCGGCTCGATGCTGACGATCCGCCCCACCAGGATATCCGGCGGATAGACGCCGCCCAGGCCGGTGGTGATGATCTCATCCCCCACCGACGCCATGGATTCACGGGACAGGTCGGTGAAGACGCACTGGCCCTTGGCGGCGTAGGCCGCGTCGCCGGTGAGGATGCCGTTGTCCCGGGTGCGGGACACCACGCCCGCCGCGTTGAAGCTGGGGTGCAGAATGGTCAGCACCCGGCAGCTGGTCAGGTCGGCTTCAATGACGGTGCCCAGCAGCTGGCCTTCATCGTCGATGACGGTGTCGCCCCGCTCCACCCCGTGGGCGGTGCCCTTGTCCAGAGTGAAGCCTCCAAAGGCGTCCAGAGCGTCCCGGCCGATGACAAAGGCCGAGACAAAGCTCATCTCGGGGTTATCCTCCTGGATGCCGGCCAGGTTTTTGAAGGCCTCGTTCTCGGCCTTGAGCTGGTCATAATCCACCAGCTGGCGGCGCAGCTCGGCGTTTTCGGCCCGGAGAGCCTCGTTTTCTTCCATGGTCTCGTCGATGGAAGTGTATTTTTCCCACACCGACGACACCCCGCCGCCCACCAGAGAAGCCACCTTCTGGAAGGGCGCCACCGCCACGCTCAGCAGCTCCTGCGGAGCGGCCGTCAGCCGGCCATTGGCCGCGGCATACGCCATCAGCCCGGCCAGAAAGACCGCCACCGCGATCAGAATCCTGAATTTCCAGGTCTCAAAAAAATCTTTCACGGCCCGCCTCCCCTTCACTGGGTGAAAAAGCGCGGACAGCCGGTGCCATCCGCGCTCTTGTTTTCGCTTTTATGGTTATGCCGGTTTTGGGGCCGGAATATACATCCCGGGCGCTCCGTCCGGCCCAAAGTCTTACATATGATCCCCGTCAGTGTCCAGCACGTCGTGCAGCACATCCACATGGTCCAGCACCGCGCCGGCGCCGGTGGCCACACAGTCCAGGGGGTCCTCGGCCACATGGACATCGATGCCGGTCTCGCTCTGGATCAGCTTATCCAGGCCGCGCAGCAGGGCGCCGCCGCCGGTCAGGGTGATGCCGCGGTCGATGATATCGGCGCTCAGCTCGGGCGGGGTGCGCTCCAGGGTCTCCTTGATGGCGTCGGTGATCTTGACCAGGCACTCCAGAAGGGCTTCGCGGACGTCCTCGGAGTGAACCACAATGTTCTTGGGCAGGCCGTCCACCAGGTTGCGGCCCTTGATCTCCATGGTCATCTCCTCCTCCAGCTTGTAGGCGGAGCCGATGTCGATCTTGATCTGCTCGGCGGTGCGCTCGCCGATCAGCAGATTATACTTGCGCTTGATGAAGGCGATGATGGCCTGGTCGAACATATCGCCGGCCATGCGGACGCTGCGGGAAGCCACGATGCCGCCCAGAGAGATGACGGCGATCTCGGCGGTGCCGCCGCCGATGTCCACGATCATGCTGCCGGTGGGCTCGCTGATGGGCAGCCCTGCGCCGATGGCGGCGGCCATGGGCTCCTCGATCACCGACACCTGACGGGCGCCGGCCTTGAGGGTTGCCTCACGGACAGCGCGGCGCTCCACCTCGGTGACGCCCGAGGGAATGCAGATGACCACCCGGGGCCGGGCAAACAGGCTGTTGCCGCAGGCCTTCTTGAGGAAGTTCTCCAGCATGTTGGCGGTGATATCAAAATCGGCGATGACGCCGTCCTTCAGGGGACGGACCGCCACGATGCTGCCGGGGGTACGGCCGATGACTGCCTTGGCCTCGGCGCCCACGCAGCGGACCTCATCGTTGCGGGTATCCACCGCCACCACCGACGGCTCCCGCATGATGATCCCCTTGCCCTTCATATACACCAGGGTATTGGCGGTGCCCAGGTCAATCCCGATATCCTTAGACAAAAAACTCATAGCGCAGCTAACTCCTTCTAAACTCCAGTTGCCTCAATCTCCCGGCCCAGCCCGGGCCCTGCCCGCGCCTGCCGTTATCTTGGAAGATCCCTCCCGCCACAGGCGGCCGGAGGGTCCAGATGCTTTCCCTTTCCGGCGGTCTGCCCTGTTTTCAGCCCCAGGGCAGGCCAGTCCTCTCATTATTATAGTCACAAAGCCCCGTTTTCACAAGTGCTTTGACAATTTTTCCCCCTTTTTTCATCTTTGAACTGCAAGATTTTTCCCCGAAACCCGTTCCAGCAGCCGGGCCGTCCGGCTGACGGGCAGGCCCATGATGGTGTAATAGTCCCCTTCCAGCCGGTCCAGCCAGAGGGCTGCCTGGCCCTGGATGGCGTAGGCCCCGGCCTTATCAAAGGGTTCCCCGCTGGCAATGCAGCGTTCCATCTCCTCCTCGGGGATGGGGAAAAAAGTCACCTTGCATGTATCCACAAAGCTCTCGGCGGTTGTGCCGTCCGAGACGCAGACCCCGGTGTGAACCTGATGGGTCCGGCCTGACAGGGCCCGCAGCATCCGGCGGGCGTCGGCGGCGTCTTTTGGTTTGCCGAACACTTCCCCGTCCAGCTCCACCACCGTGTCGCTGCCCACCACCAGGCAGCCGGGGTTCTGGCCCGACACCGCCAGGCACTTGCCCCGGGCCAGAGCTTCGGCCAGGGCGGCGGGGGATTCGGCCTGAACCGCCCGCTCGTCAAAATCGCTGGCGCAGACCTCAAAGTCGGTGGTATACAGGCTCAGCAGTTCCCTGCGGCGGGGACTGCCGGAGGCTAAAATCAGTTTCATGATCCCGCCTCCTCACTTGCCGGTGGAGCCAAAGCCGCCCTCGCCCCGGGCGGTATCCCCCAGGGTCTCGGCCGGAACAAAGGCCGCCGTATACACCGGCGCAATGCACAGCTGGGCCACCCGCTCCCCGGGCTGGATGGTGTAGCTCTCCTGGCCCAGGTTCACCATGGGGACCTTCAGCTCGCCGCGGTAGTCGCTGTCGATAACCCCCACGCCATTGGCCATGCACAGGCCATGCTTGATGGACAGGCCGCTGCGGGCGTACACCAGGGCCACCGTCTCGGGGCCGGGCAGCTCGATGGCCAGGCCGGTGGGGACCAGGGCCCGCTCCATGGGGGCCAGGGTCATGGGTGCATCCAGCACCGCACACAGATCGGCGGCAGCCGCTCCGGCGGTGGCATAGGCGGGCACATGGGCCCGGGCGTCCAGTACTTTATATTTTACAGTGACTTGCTGCATGGCAGAACATTCCTTTTCTTCTTTGATATTATATAATGTAAGGGCTGCACCCGTCCTTTTTGCGGGCGGGGCCCAGCGTCTCAGTTGGTGCCCTTGAAATACAGGCCCCGGGTGAATTCCCCGTCAAAGGGTGCGGCCTGGAGAATCTGGTCCAGAACCGCCCCGGCCTCTTCCCGGCTCTCGATGGTGAAATAGGCCACGCCGTAATCCACCGGCAGCAGGCCCGGCTTATCCCCCATATACAGGGGCACCGGGTTATAGACCGTCCGGACGCCGCCTCCGCACCGCACCGGGAACTTTTTGGCTTTCCGGTCGGTGAGGACTCCCTCCCGGCTGCAATGGGCGCAGTTGTGGATATTCTGGAGGGGGCAGGCCCGGGTGAGCATCAGGGGCATATGGCCATAGATCAGGGCCCCGGTGGGCACCGGTTTTCCCCTGTGGGTGGGGGCAATAAAGGCCATTTCGCTGTCCTTCACCTCGGGCAGCACCAGCATGGCCGACAGGCCCTGATCTGCATAGAACTGGGCCGCCAGCGGGTTGGTGAGGTTCAGGCCGATGCCGCCGGTGAGGGGCAGGCCCTGACAAATCCGCAGATGGGCAATGTTATTGGCCTCAAAGCTGGCAAAGCCCATCTCTCTGACCTCGGCCACCCGGCGCAGGGTGTCGGTTTCCATCGCGCCGAACATGGCCCGGGGCAGTTCCAGGATGGTCTTGCCCCGCAGTTCCTCGGGAACCCGGCCCGCCTCGGCGATGGGAAGAATCAGCCGCACCGGCCCATCCGAATCCAGAGCCCGCTGGGGCACCTGCTCCCACTTTTCAAACCGGGCCCAGAGCTGGGGCCGGGCAGGAGCGTTCCGCCGGGTCAGGGGCGGCAACGCCACCGCTTCCACCGGCCAGGGACGGAGGACCTCCCGCTTCTGGAGCAGGCTGTCCAGGGCGGCACGGCGCAGCTCGTTGACGGCGCTGCCCGGCAGATACCAGGGGCCGCCGTCCATCTCGATCTGGATCTCCCCCGCCTCAAAGGGGGTGCCGCCGGTCTTGGACAGGCTGCGGCGCAGGGCGTCGGCGGGATCGGTGCGGGCCGGCTGGGGCTCAGCCTCCCCGTAGGCAATGCCCCGGTTGCCCTCCGGGTCGGTGACGGTCAGCTTTTCCCCATCGGGGCTGACCTCCAGCTTCATCTGAACCGGCACCCGGGGCCGTTCCCGGCGGTAAAGTTCCCGCAGGGCCGGCAGGGTCCGGCGGGTCTGTTCGGCGTCCGCCTCGCTGCGGGTACCGAACATGGTGCCGTCGATTTTTCCATCCAGATAGCCCGAAGTAAAGCCCGAGCGGCTGAAAGCATTCTGCAGGACCTCCCGGTCGTAAGCCAGGCCGTCCCGGCCCGCCAGGCAGGCGTTGACCGCCGCCGCCACATATTCCGGCGTCCGCAGGCGGCCCTCAATCTTGGCCGAAGCCACGCCCGCCGCCTCCAGCTTGTCCAACTGGTCGATGACCGAATTGTCCTTCAGGGACAGGTGATGCGCCCTGCCGGGGCGGCCTTCGGGCAGGGGGTTGGCATCAAAAGGCAGGCGGCAGGGGCCCGCACAGGAGCCCCGGTTGCCGCTGCGGCCCCCCAGAAAGGCGGACATATAGCACTGGCCGCTCATGCTCATGCAGAGAGCGCCATGGACAAAGCACTCGGTCTCGATGCCGCAGCCCCGGGTGATCTTTTCCATCTCGGGCAGGCTCAGTTCCCGGGCCAGAATCACCCGGCTGAACCCCAGCTCGGCCATCTTGAGGGCGCCTTCCAGGGTGTGGACGCTCATCTGGGTGGAGGCGTGGCGGGGCAGGTCCGGGGCAATCCGGCGGCACAGCTCGGCCACCGCCATGTCCTGGCAGATCACCGCGTCGGCGCCGCTGGCCGCCACCGCCCGCACCGCGCCGGCCAGGTTGTCCAGCTCGCCGGCATAGACGGTGGTGTTCATCGCCACGTGCACCCGCACCCCGCGGGCATGACAAAAACGGACCGCCTCGCACAGGCTGGCGGCGTCAAAATTCCCCGCGCCGCTCCGTGCGTTGAAGCCCGCAAATCCCAGATAAACCGCGTCGGCGCCGCTGTACACGGCGGCGCGGAGCATTTCTTCACTGCCCACAGGGGCCAGGATCTCAATTCGTGCCATAGTTCTCCTCTGCTTGTGTATGGTGTGCCGCCCGGCTGCCCATCCTCTGGTTACGGCTGGCGGTCCTTGTCTTTCTCTTTGTCCTTGTCGTGGCGGCGCAGGCGGTCCAGCTGTTCCCGCAGGGCCGCCGCCTCCCGGCGCAGGGCCTCATTCTCGGCCCGGAGCTTGTCCTCCGCTGAGCGGGCCCGGGCCGCGTCGGCAATATAATCCTGAATCTGGCTGCGCATATTCTCCGCGCTGCCGGTGCTCTTCTGATATTCGTCCAGATAATCCATGGCGCAGAACACCGCCGCCTTGGTCACCGGCAGGCTGGGATTGGCCTCCATCAGCTTGCCGATGTCCCGGTCCAGCTTCTCGGCCAGGGAGGTAATGTATTTTTCGGAATCAGTGGTGGCGAAGGCGTACTGCGCCCCCGCAATGTTGACACGTACTTTGTTTACCATAGCAGCCTCGCTTTCCGTTCCTTGCAAACACCGGCCCGGTTCCCGGTTGTGCCGGTCATTTCCCGCTCAAAGCCGGGATCTTTCGGGCCAAAAAGGCAGGTTTTTACCGCCTTATTCCCGTTTCTTGTTCAGACAAGATGCGTGCGCGGGAGTTTCTCCTGCCATTTCTCCCCGAGTTTCCCCTCTGAACGGGGCGCCCCGGCACGGCAGAAGCCCTTTTGTTTGACCCTATTATAATATAATTGACCCGCAAGAGAAAGAGCCAATTTGAAATTCCTGCACTTTCAGCACAAACTTTTTCTTGAAAATATGGCGGATACGGAAAAAATACCGCTTTTCCTTGCATTCAACACGGGAAGTGATTATAATAACATTGTTGTGTTATGAACGCGGAATGAACACGGCAAGTTACCGCGGTATTTCCGTTGTTTTTTACTACAGTGTATCTGAAACGGCCATGACGCCGGAAGGCCATCTGTCGTTCCACCAGCTACAGGCTGCAGCGCCGACGCACCGCAAACTGCGGTGTGGCTGCCGCCCGGGGGAAGTCAGGCAGGCTGGAGGGCGCACAGGGCCTTTCAGCCGCACCGAAGGGCGTGCAGCTGGACATCCAGCGCCCGCAACAGGCTCTGAATGCCGCCTTTTTCATCGGCTGCGCCACCTATCTCATATGGACAGGAGATTACACGTATGACAACCAAGGAATTCTCTACCCTTCTGCAGAACAAGCTGACCAGTGAGTACGGCGTGGATCTGTCGGTTGCCTCCAACCAGCAGATTTATCGTGCTCTGGCCCTGATCTGCCGTCAGATGATGAGCGACAACTACAAGAAGTTCCAGTCGAAGGTGATCGGCACGGGCTCCAAGCAGGTGTACTATCTGTGCATGGAGTTCCTGATGGGCCGCAGCCTGAAGGTCAGCCTGCTCAATCTCGGCCTGGACAAGGTCTGCAAGGATGCACTGGCCGCCGCCGACATCAACGTCGACACCATCTATGAGGAAGAACCCGACGCAGGTCTGGGCAACGGCGGTCTGGGCCGTCTGGCTGCCTGCTATCTGGACGGCATGGCCACCACCGGCATCGGCGGCACCGGCTACTCCATCCTGTACGAGTACGGCATCTTCAAGCAGAAGATCGTGGACGGCTGGCAGCAGGAGCGCGCCGACAACTGGCTGCCCGGCGGCCAGGTCTGGCTCAAGAGCCATCCCGAGCAGGCCATTGAGGTCCGCTTTGACGGCGAAATCCGTGAGAACTGGGACCACGGCTTCCACTACGTCCAGCACATGAACTACAACAGCGTCATGGCTGTCCCCTCGGACATGTACGTCCAGGGCTACGACGGTTCCGGCGTGGCCAAGCTGCGTCTGTGGCAGGCCAAGGCTCCCGATTTCGATATGTCCAGCTTCTCGCTGGGCAACTACAGCACCGCCATGAGCAAGAGCGCATCGGCTGAGCTGATTTCCAAGGTTCTGTACCCCAACGACAACCACGTGGAGGGCAAGATTCTCCGTCTGCGCCAGCAGTACTTCCTGTCGGCTGCCTCCATCGGCGACATCGTCCAGAATCATCTGTCCACCTACGGCACCCTGGAGAACCTGCCCGACATGGTGGCCATCCAGCTGAACGACACCCACCCCACCCTGGCCATCCCCGAGATGATGCGCATCCTGCTGGATGAGTGCGGCTTCGACTGGGACAAGAGCTTCGAGATCTGCCAGAAGGTCTTCTCCTACACCAACCACACCGTCATGGCCGAGGCTCTGGAGAAGTGGAATGTGGACATCTTCAAGATGACCCTGCCCCGCATCTACCAGATCGTCTGCGAGATGGACCGCCGCTGCCGCATCGACCTGAACAAGGCATTCCCCGGCGACAAGGGCAAGATCGACTATATGGCCCTGATCGGCGACAACCAGATCCGCATGGCCAACATCTGCGCCTACACTTCCAACAGCATCAACGGCGTGTCCAAGCTGCACAGCGAGATCATCAAGCAGAGCGTCTTCCACGACTACTACCTGTACAAGCCGGCCGCCTTCAAGAACGTCACCAACGGCATCGCTTACCGCCGCTGGCTGCTGGGCGCCAACCCCGGCCTGTGCAAGCTGCTGGATGAGACCATCGGCACCGAGTACAAGCACGATGCCTCGGCTCTGAGCAAGCTGAACGCCTATGCCGGCGACAAGACCGTTCTGACCGAGCTGAACAAGATCAAGCTGGCCAACAAGCAGGAGTTCGCCAACTACCTGGCCAAGAGCACCGGCCAGGTCATCGATCCCAACTCCATCTTTGACTGCCAGGTCAAGCGGATGCACGAGTACAAGCGCCAGCACCTGAATGCGCTGAACATCGCTGCCCAGTACCTGTACCTGAAGGCCAACCCCAACGCCGACTTCATCCCCAAGACCTATATCTTCGGCGCCAAGGCAGCCCCCGGCTACTATATGGCCAAGCAGATGATCCGCATGATCTGCAAGCTGGGCGACCTGATCAACAACGATCCCGACGTCAACCAGAAGCTGCGCATTGTCTACCTGGAAGAGTACTGCGTCTCCCTGAGCGAGCACCTGATGCCCGCCTCTGAGGTCTCGGAGCAGATCTCCCTGGCCGGCACCGAGGCTTCCGGCACCGGCAACATGAAGTTCATGCTGAACGGCGCCATCACCCTGGGCACCCTGGACGGCGCCAACGTGGAGATCGCCAACGCCGCAGGCAGCGAGAATGAGATCATCTTCGGCATGCTGACCCAGGAGGTGGAGAATCTCAAGCGGGTAGGCTATCACCCCAGCTCCTTCATCACCGGCGACGACATCGCCAACGAAGTGCTGAACTTCCTGGAGCGCGGCTGGAACGGCGAGAACTTCCACGAGGTCACCTCCAACCTGTTCACCAATGACCCCTACATGGTCATGGCCGACTTCAAGGATTACCGCCGCGCCCAGAGCGACCTGCAGAAGCTCTACGCCAACCGCGAGGGCTGGGCCAAGATGAGCCTGAAGAACATCGCCAACAGCGGCATCTTCAGCGCCGACCGTTCCGTCCTGGATTACGCTCGGGACATCTGGCACGCACCCACCGTCAAGTAATCGCATTTTGAACCTTTTTGGGGGAAGTGGTCCCGCGCCCGCGCGCACATGGGGTCTGCTTCCCCCATTTCTGGTTTCTGGCGGCACGCCGGAGACCGGGACTTGATTTTGAAAGGAACGACCGACTTTGGATTGCCTGTTCAACAGCTGCGATACCTATTACAAGCGCCCCTTCGGCGCCCTGCCCGCCGGGCAGACTCTGCATCTGGCCCTCACCATCCCGGAGAATCTGGGCTATGTGGACCCCCATCTGGTCCTCCAGAAGGAGGGCCCCGGGGACCAGCCCGTCTACTACCGGATGCAGTTCGACGGCCAGACCCCCGGCCTGAACCACTTTTCGGTGGACGTCCGGGTGGAGGACGTGGGCCTGTACTTCTATTACTTTGACCTGTACACCGACTTCCGCCGGATTTTCCGGGGGAAGATGGGCGAGGGCGTCCTGTCCTGGCAGGACGGCGAGCGCTGGCAGCTCACCGTCTACGACCCGGACTTTGAGACCCCTGACTGCGTCAAGGGCGGAGTCTTTTACCAGATCTTCCCCGACCGGTTCTGCGAGGCGGTGGAAAACAAGCATATGCCCTTCTCGGACCGGATTTACCGGGCCGACAAGCACGCCGAGCCCTTCTGGCAGCCCAATGAGACCGGCGGCCACCTGAATCACGACTATTTCGGCGGCGACCTGAAGGGCATCCAGCTCAAGCTGCCTTATCTGCATCAGCTGGGGGTCACCTATATCTATCTGAACCCCATTTTCGAGGCCCACTCCAACCACCGCTACAACACCGCCAACTATCTGAACGTGGACCCCCTGCTGGGCTCCAACAAGGATTTTGAGGAGCTGTGCCAGGCTGCCGCCCGGTTCGGCATCCGCATCATCCTGGACGGCGTGTTCAGCCACACCGGCTCCGACAGCCTCTATTTCAACAAAGAGGGCCGCTACGGCAGCGGCGGCGCCTACCGGGACCCCAACTCCCCCTATCGCCCCTGGTACGATTTCTCCCCCCAGTACAACGGCGGCTACCGCAGCTGGTGGGGCTTTGACACCCTGCCCGAGGTGAACGAGGAGGAGCCCTCCTATGTGGAGTTCATCACCGGCGAGGGCGGCGTCATTGACACCTGGCTGCGCCGAGGTGCGGCAGGCTTCCGGCTGGACGTGGCCGACGAGCTGCCCGACGCCTTCATTGAGAAGATCCGGGCCGCCGTCAAGCGGGCCGGCCCCGACAAGCTGCTGATCGGCGAGGTGTGGGAGGACGCCACCACCAAATACGGTTTTGGCCACCGCCGCACCTACCTGCTGGGCAAGGGGCTGGACAGCGTCATGAACTATCCCTTCAAGAACGCTGTGCTGGACTTTGTCTGCGGCAAGCCCGCCGAGGACGCCGCCGACGAGATCCTCTCCATCTGCGAGCACTACCCCGCCCCGGCCCTCCACACCGCGCTGAACTTCCTGTCCACCCACGACACCGAGCGGGCCCTCACCGTCATTGCCGATGAGCCCGCCAACGGCCGGGGCCGGGAATGGCAGAGCGGCCGCAGCGTCACCGGCGAGGCCTATGAGGAAGGTCTGGTGCTGCTGAAGATGGCCTACGCCATCATCTTCACTTTGCCGGGCGTCCCCTGTGTCTACTACGGGGACGAAATTGGGATGCAGGGCTACCGCGACCCCTTCAACCGGGCCTTCTACCTCTGGGACAGCCACGAGGAACGGCTGCGCCCCGTCATTGCCCAGCTGGCCGAGCTGCGGAAAACCTGCGATGCTTTCCGGGAGGGAGACATCCGGGTGCTGCGGGCCGAGGGCGGCATTCTCCACTTCCAGCGGATCGGCGAATATGAGGTGGCGGAGATCATCGCCAACCGCACCGACCACATGATTGTGGAGCAGCTGTCCAGCGGCAAATTCACCGAGGTGAACCCCATGGGCTTCACCATCACGGTGGAGGAAATCGGCCACAACCCCAACCACAGCTACTACGATTACCAGTAAATGCCAGACGCGGAGGAGTGTTTCTGCCAGGAACTGGAAGAACATCCCCGCCAAAATCCAGCATTTTGCAAAAAATTGCACGCAATTTCTGCCCGGTACGCCAAAAAGCGCCGGGCTTTTTTGTATCAAATTCCAAATTTCGGTGCCGGGACTGCCCTTCCATCCAAAAACCCTTGACCTGAATAGGTAAATCGCATATGATAAAGACATGGCACCCGATCTGTGGTGCCGGTCCACCCCATAGCAAAGGAGATACTATGCTTCAGCCAATCGGGTGGCTGATCGCCACCATCGTCCTCCTGTTCGTGGAGGCCTCCACCTTCAACCTGGTGTCGGTCTGGTTCGCTGTGGGCAGCGCTGTTGCCCTGGTCAGCTGCATCTTTACCGACAGCCTCCGGGTGCAGTCGGTGATTTTTGTGGCTGTCAGCTTTGTCTGCCTGCTGGCCCTCCGGCCCCTGGCGGCCAAGCTGCGCAAGTCCCCGGTGCCCACCAACGCCGATCTGAACATCGGCCGCACCGCCACCGTTCTCACCGCCGTCACCGACGACGTGCCCGGCCGGGTGCGTCTGGACGGTGTAGACTGGAACGCCCAGGCCAAACCCGGCACCTCATTTGAACCCGGCGAACGCTGCCGCGTGGCCGAGATCCGCAGCACCCTGCTGATCGTCGAGCCCGTTCCCCTTGAGACACCCATCCACTGACAGAAAGGAGCGTACATCCATGCCCATCATGACTTTCCTGATTCTGGCCCTGATCCTTGTGGTCCTGGTCATCGTGGTCACCAACATCGTGATCGTCCCCCAGTCCACCGTATATGTGGTGGAGCGGCTGGGCGTCTATGCCGCCACCTGGGAAGCCGGCCTCCACATCAAAATCCCCTTTATGGAGCGCATCTCCAAAAAGGTCAGCCTGAAAGAGCAGGTGGGGGACTTCGCCCCCCAGCCCGTCATCACCCGCGACAACGTCACCATTCAGATTGACACGGTGGTGTTCTTCCAGGTGATGGATGCCAAGCTGTATACTTATGGCGTCAACCAGCCCATTGCCGCGCTGGAGAGCCTGTCCGCCACCACCCTGCGCAACATCATCGGCGAGATGGAGCTGGACCACACCCTGTCCAGCCGCGATATCATCAACTCCAAGATCACCGCCATCCTGGACGAGGCCACCGACAAATGGGGCATCAAGGTCAACCGCGTGGAGGTCAAGAATATCACCCCGCCGGCTGAGATCCAGGACGCCATGGAGAAGCAGATGAAGGCCGAGCGTGAAAAGCGGGCCGTCATCCTGAAGGCAGAGGGCGAAAAGCAGGCTTCCATCACCGCCGCCGAGGGCGAGCGCGAGGCCGCCATCCTGCGGGCCGACGCCGTCAAGCAGCAGCGGATTCTGGAGGCCGAGGGCCAGGCTCAGGCCATTCTGGCCATCCAGCAGGCCGAGGCCGACGCCATCCGTCTGCTGAACGAGGCCAAGCCCGAGGACAAGGTGCTGGCCCTGCGGAGCCTGGAAGCTCTGGCCAAGGTGGCCAACGGCAACGCCACCAAGATCATCATCCCCTCCGAGCTGCAGAACCTGGGCGCTGTGGTGCCCTCCATCAAGGAGCTGCTCACCGATCCCAAGTAAATCCCATCGCCTTCCCTGCCCCGGCAGCCCCGCTGCCGGGGCATTTTTGGCCCATTCGCCCGAAAAGAGCGCAAAAAATCCCCCGCATCCCGATTTGGGACGCAGGGGATTTTGTCAGTTGCAGAGATTTTCGCCGGGGTTACAGCTTCACCTCGTAGAGGTAGTTGGGAATCACCTCGCCGGTGCCTTCCTTAGTGAAGGACCCGGTGGCGATGATCTGCGCCCCCACCTTGCGGGCCAGGGCGTTGGATGCCTCATTATCCCGGGCGATGCAAACGGTGACCGCGCCGGCCCGGCGGGCCCGGGCGTAGTCGATCAGGGCCTGGACCATCTCGGTGCCATAGCCGTTGCGCTGGCGGACGGGGTCCACGGCATAGGCCAGGTCATAGCTGCGGCCATTGTTCTCGGGCTTAAAGCTGCAGGTGCCGATCCGCTCCCCGCTCTCCCGGTCCACTGCCACCAGATAGCAGCAGTCCATGGCGTCCCCCAGGGTCTCAATGGTCTTGAGGTAGGCGTCCTTGTCGGGGATATCCTCGATCCGCGGGTCGGACAGCCAACGGCCGGTGACGGCATCGTTCCACAGGCTGATGGCAAAGGGCGCATCCTCCGGCATAAAACCGCGCAGACACAGGCGCGGGGTCTCGATGGTTTCGATCTTCATACAACATCCCCTCCCGTTTCAAAGGCCTTTTGAACGTCAGTTCCCGGCAGGCACAGGCCGCATCCGCCCTCCGGCCGTCTCGCCGGAGCGGCCGGGGCCCTTACGCCTCGCCGTCTTCCTCCTCGTCCAAACCGATCAGGAACACAGCCTGCTTGATCTTGCCGCAGCCCTGGGCCTTGATGCCCACTTTATAGGGCTCTCCGGCCAGGAACAGGGCGAACCGCCCCTCCGACAGCATGCCGGCGGCACTGGTGGGAGCGCTGCCATAGGCCGGCGCATCTCCATCGGCCGGCTTTTTGACCGAGAAGTCCCCCAGCGAGACCTCAAACATCTCGCTGCCCACCAGGTCGGTCACCAGGGTCAGGGTATTTTCGCGGCAGGCGAAATCCACCTTTTCCCCCGGCTGCGGGGTCATGGTGCGCACCTCCACCGCCACGTCGTCCCCGCTGATGCGGGTACGGCCCTCGGTCAGGGTGGTGATATCGCGGGCCATGATGTACTCGATGGCGGCGTCCAGATTGCTGCTCATGCCCAGATAGTTGGGCAGGTTGTTCAGGGTATCAAAAATCATGGTATCCTCCGTTCCTTCCAGAGCGCGCCGCCCTGCGGGCGCTCTATGGGCCAGTATAGCATAAAAACCGACCCGTTTCAACGTTCATTCATCACAAAAAACCGGGCCTTTCCCTGTCGCTGTGCGCGGTGCGGCCGGGCAGACGGGCGGATTTTGGGGCAAAAAGACCGGCAGAGCCCGCACCGGATGCAGCGCCCTGCCGGGAAGATGTTTTACTTGCTCAGGGAGAGGATGGCCTCTTTGATCCGCTGGGCGGCCAGACGGGTCTTTTCGGCGTCGCCGAAGGCGGTCAGGCGGAAGTAACCCTCGCCGCAGCTGCCGAAGCCCACGCCCGGGGTGCCCACCACGCCGGCATTCTCCAGCAGCCAGTCAAAGAACTGCCAGCTGTCCATGTTGCCGGGGCAGCGCATCCAGATATAGGGGCTGTTGTGGCCGCCGCAGTACCAGACGCCGCACTCGTTCAGGGCATCGGCGATGACCTTGGCGTTCTGACGGTAGTAGTCCAGGTTGGCCTGGATTTCCGCCATGCCCTCCTCGGTGAAGATGGCTGCGGCGCCCCGCTGGACGATATAGGGCACGCCGTTGAACTTGGTGGTCTGGCGGCGGAGCCAGAGCTTGTTCAGGTTCATGCCCTCCCGCTCCAGCTGGTGAGGCACCACGGTATAGCCGCAGCGGGTGCCGGTGAAGCCGGCGATCTTGGAGAAGGAGCAGATCTCGATGGCGCACTCCCGGGCGCCCTCCACCTCGAAGATGCTGCGGGCCAGGCCTTCCTCCGACACAAAGCACTCATAGGCGGCGTCGTAGAGGATCACAGCGTCATTGGCCTTGGCGTAGTCCACCCACTGCTTGAGCTGGTCCCGGTTGTAGGCGGCGCCGGTGGGGTTGTTGGGGCTGCAGATATAGATGATGTCGGCCTTGACCGAGGGATCGGGCATGGCCAGGAAGCCATTGGCCTCGCTGGTGGGGGCGTAGACAATCCTGCGGCCGTCGGTGACGTTGTCGTCTACATAGGTGGGATAGACGGGATCGGGCACCAGGACGGTGTTGTCGGTGTCGAACAGGCCCAGCACATTGGCCAGGTCGCTCTTGGCGCCGTCGCTGATGAGGATTTCGTCGGCCTCCAGCTGGACGCCGCGCTGGGCGTAGTAGCTCTGGACGGCTTTCTGCAGGAAGTCATAGCCCTGCTCGGGGCCATAGCCGTGGAAGCCCTCGGCGGTGCCCATCTCACGGACGGCCTCCTCCATGGCCTTGACCACGCTCTTGGCCAGGGGACGGGTCACGTCGCCGATGCCCAGGCGGATAATCTCCTTGTCGGGGTGAGCCTGCTGGAAGGCGGCGATCCGGTGGTTGATGTCCACAAACAGATAGCTGGCCTTCAGCTCGTTGTAGTGCTGATTCATCTTCATGGTCGTTTCTTCCTCTCTTTTGTTTCAGACTTCGGTTACGCCCTCACAGACGGTGACGGCGGGGCCGGTCATCCGCAGCTGCTGGTCCTCCAGCACCCGGATGATGAGCTCACCGCCCCGCAGCAGGACGTGGATATCCTCCCCCGCCGGGACCAGACCCAGCTCGGTCAGGGCTGCCACCGTGGCACAGGCCCCGGTGCCGCAGGCCCAGGTCTCGCCGCTGCCCCGCTCCCACACCCGCATTTTGACGCGGCAGGGGTCCAGCAGCTGGACAAACTCGGTGTTGATCTGCTGGGGGAAGTTGGGATGCTTCTCAAAGGACGGGCCGATGGCCTCCAGGTTCAGGGCGTCCACGTCCTCCACCACCGTCACACAGTGGGGGTTGCCCACACTGATGCAGGTGACCTGCCAGCTCTGGCCGGCGGCCTCCAGGGTGCAGCGGACCAGGGGTCCCTCCCCCATGTTCACGGCGGGCAGGTCCGCCGCCATGGCGCTGTAGCGGCCCATCTCCACCTGCCACAGCCCCGGGCCGCAGCGGCGCATCTGCTTTTGCCCGCTGAGGGTGTCGATGCGCAGGAGATCCTTGCCGGCGCAGGCCGGCTCATGGGTGTACAGCCACTGGGCCACGCAGCGGATGCCGTTGCCGCACATCATCCCTTCGCTGCCGTCGGCGTTGAAGATCCGCATGGTGGCGTCGGCGTCCGGAGACTGGGGTGCGCAGATACAGATCACGCCGTCCCCGCCAATGGAGAACCGGCGGGCCGACAGTTTCCGGGCCAGGCCGGCGATGTCCTCCGGCAGGCCGGCGGCGCGGCAGTCCAGGTAGATATAATCGTTGGCACAGCCCTGCATCTTGGTAAAGGCCAGCTTCATAGTATCCCTCCCATTGGGTTTGTATCTTTTATCATTATAATGAACCCGGGCCCGTCTGACAAGCACAAAGACGTGTTTTGACCAATTTTCCTGCCCTCTCCCATGGAATCTTAAAACAGGGCTTGACAACAGTGTGGCCTTACGCTATAAAGTAAGAGGAACTTTTGTGCACAGCGGCCCCGGCGGCCGCCGCAGAATTCATAAAAGGAGAGAATGTACGATTATGGAGAATACGTTTGAGAAGATTCGCGGCTTCCTGGCCGAGCAGCTGGGCGTCGAGCCCGAGAAGATCACCATGGACAGCGATCTGCTGAACGATTTCGAGGCCGACAGCCTGGACATCGTGGACATGGTCATGACGCTGGAGGATGAGTTTGGGATCGAGGTACCCGACGACGCCATCGAGAACCTGCACACCGTCGGGGACGTGGTCCGGTACGTTGACAGCCAGCTGGCGTAAACTGCGCTGTTCAGTTCCCGCTTTTGGGGGTTGACCCCGCCGGGCGGGAGCTTTTTATTTACGGGCTCGTGCGGAACGCCGCTGCGTTTGGCGCACGGCCTATGAGGAGGATAAAACAACCATGGCAAAAGAGACGAAAAAGCTCGTACAGGCAATCACCAGCCAGGAGGAGAACTTCGCACAGTGGTACACCGACATCTGCGTCAAGGCAGAGCTGGTGGAGTATTCTAGTGTGAAGGGCTTCATCATCCTGCGGCCCTATGGCCAGGCTATCTGGGAGAACATCCAGAAGAATCTGGACGCCCGCTTCAAGGCCACCGGCCACGAAAACGTGGCCATGCCGGTGCTGATTCCCGAGAGCCTGCTGAAGAAGGAAGGCGACCTGGTCAACGGTTTCGCCCCCGAGGTGGCATGGGTCACCATGGGCGGCAGCGACGAACTGGAGGAGCGGCTGGCCGTTCGGCCCACCAGCGAGACCATGTTCTGTGACCACTGGTCCCGGGTCCTGCACAGCTACCGCGAGCTGCCCATGAAGTACAACCAGTGGTGCAGCGTGGTCCGGTGGGAAAAGACCACCCGTCCCTTCCTGCGCAGCCGCGAGTTCTGGTGGCAGGAAGGCCACACCATCCATGAGACCGCCGCCGAGGCCGAGGCCGAGACCATGGCCCAGCTGAACTGCTACGCCAGCTTCTGCGAGGATGATCTGGCCATCCCCGTGGTGAAGGGCCGCAAGACCGACAAGGAGAAGTTTGCCGGCGCCGAGGCCACCTACACCATCGAGGCCATGATGAAGGACGGCAAGGCCCTGCAGAGCGGCACCAGTCACTACTTCGGCGACAAGTTCAGCCGCGCCTACGACGTCACCTTCACCGGCCGTGACAACCAGCTGCACTATCCGTTCCAGACCAGCTGGGGCGTGTCCACCCGTCTGGTGGGCGCCATCATCATGACTCACGGCGACGACGACGGCCTGATCCTGCCCCCGGCCATTGCCCCTTGGCAGGTGGTGGTGGTGCCCATCGCCCCCCACAAGCCCGGCGTCACCGAGAAGGCCGCCGAGGTGGCCGCCTCCATCGCCAAGTACGCCCGCGTCAAGCTGGACGACAGCGACAACGCCCCCGGCTGGAAGTTCAGCCAGTGGGAGATGAAGGGTGTTCCCCTGCGCCTGGAGCTGGGTCCCAAGGATCTGGAGAAGAACCAGTGCGTCCTGGTCCGCCGCGACACCCGCGAAAAGGTCTTTGTCAGCCTGGACGAGCTGGAGACCGCCATCCCCGCCCTGCTGGAGTCTCTGACCCATGACCTGTACCAGCGCGCCCTGGAGAACCGCGAAAAGCGCACCTGGGCTGCCACCACCATGGAGGAGGTCAAGCAGCTGGCCGCCGAGAACACCGGCTACATCAAGACCATGTGGTGCGGCGATCTGGCCTGCGAGCTCAAGATGAAGGAAGAGGCCGGCCTCTCCAGCCGGTGCATGCCCTTCGAGCAGGAAGAGCTGAGCGGCGTCTGCCCCTGCTGCGGCAAGCCCGCCAAGACTATGATCTACTGGGGCGTGGCCTACTGATCCCCTCGGCCTGATCTCATAAACAAATAAAAGAACTCCGCGCTCTGGAATCCACCAGGCGCGGAGTTTTTGTTTTGTCGTTATTCGGTCCAGCCGGTACAGGGCAGGAACTCCTCCACCAGCAAATCCACGCAGGCGCCGTAGCTCTGCATGCCCAGGGTCTGGCCGTAGCTCTCCAAAAAGGCGGTGTACACCGACTCCCCCACCTCCTGAACCGGGCCTTCCCAGCTGGCCCAATAGGCGTTGTTGGCGGTGAAATCCGCCCGGGCCCCTTCGGGCAGCATGGCGGAACAGGCCGCCGCGGCCTCCGGGTCCACCCGATAGAGGGCATTGGACAGATGCAGATAGCCGTACAGCCAGCCCGAGTAGACATAGGCCTCCCGGCCGCTGGTGATGGACGCCATGATGCCCACGAAATTGGCCTCCTGTTCGGCGGCCACACCCCGCTGATGGGCAAACTCATGGGCGATGGTCACCGGGAGAAAGACCTCGGGACAGTCCACGTTGAGGGTGCTCTCCCCGGTGAGGGGGCACAGATAGCCGGTGAACCCCCAGGCGCTCATGAGCTTGGAGTAAAAGGCGGGCTTGGCCTTCCGCTCCGGCCCGTCCAGAAAGGACCAGCGCTCGGTGAGGGGGTCGTAGAGGCCGGCGGTCTGGCCGAAAATCTCCTCCCGGCTCACCGCGAAGCAGTTGTTTTCATCCCGGGGGACGGTGTCGGCACAGGCCGCCACCTGCTGGCCGAAATAGCGGGTCACGGCGGCCAGCTGTTCCACCTGGACACCGGGCACCTCCATGCCGGCCTTCTGGGCGAAGCTGTCGGCGTAGTACTGGGTGCCCCATAAGGCGCACACCCCGAAATACCCCCATAGCACCAGCACCGCCAGATGCAAAACCCAGGCCCCCAGGGCGTCGGGTCGGCCATGGGCGGCCATCCAGACCGAGCGCCCCAGATAAACCAGAGCTCCCACGATCAACAGGGTGGCCCCCGCCTCGCAGACGCTGAAGGGCAGCGGATTGGTCACCGCTCCCAGCAGCCGCTTGACCGGCATGGACACCCGGTCCACCCAGGCGTTCATCAAAACCCGGTTGGAGCGGGTCAGCCAGAACAGAGCCAGCGCCGCGGCCGCCCCGCCCAGGGCCACAAAGGCCGCCCGATGCGCGGCGGCAAACTCACGCACCGTCAACGGTCAAAGGTGGTGCAGAGGGTGGTCTCCCACTTCTCGCCGGGGGCCAGGATGGCCGCCGATGCCCGCTTGGACCAGGAGGGGCCGTCCGCCTCGGCGGCGGGCAGGCTGTGCCAGGGCTCGATGCAGACAAACTTCATGGTGTCGCTCTTGGCGCTCCAGATCAGGGTATAGGGATAGCCGGCAATGTTGCAGGTGACGTTCCGTCCGGTGTCCTTCTCATAGATGCCCAGGGTCTCGGACCGCAGGCCCGCCATGCAGAAGCTGTCGTTGTCAAACATGCCGTTCTCCAGCTGAATGTGGTCGGCGTTCTTCCACTGATAATAGCACTTGCCCGACAGCAGGCCGTTGGGGCGGGCGTCCAGAATCACCGGGCTCTCGGGCCGGTCAAACCGGAACTCATAGTCGGCGGTGGTGTGGGCGTCGTCAAAGGGCACCACAAAGGCCGGGTGATAGCCAATGCCGAAGGGCAGCGGCTCCTGGGCATGGGCGGGGTTCTCCACCGTCAGGGTGTGGTGAACCGTCTTGCCCTCCAGGCGGAAGGTGCTGGTGAGGACAAAGTCGTAGGGGAAGCGGGTGGCCTTGATTTCGTCGTCCGCCCGCAGCTCCAGCCGGATCACGTTCTCGTCGGCCTGCACCAGGGTGTGCTCCAGATCCCGGGCAAAGCCGTGCTGGCCGCCCTTGTAGCTCTTGCCGTTGTGAGTCAGGATGCCCCCCGCCAGCTTGCCGGTCCAGGGGAACAGAATGGGGGCGTGGCGGCCCCAGACGGATTTGTCGGCCTGCCAGAGCATCTCCTGCCCGGCAGCATTCCGGACGCTGACCGCCTCGGCGCCGTGGGTGTCCACCGTCAAAGTCAGATATTCATTGCGGATGGTTGCCTGCATGGGATAAACCTCCTTTTGATTTGTGTAGGATTGTGTTTCCAGTATACACCATACAGCCAAAAAAGCAACGCTCAATCCCGCTGCGGGCCGCTTTTGCGGTTGGACACCGCCGCCGGGATGGTGTATAATGCACTCAGACAAACCACGACCCACGGGGCAGCCCCTGCCCCTTTCAGAACATCGGGCCCGCCGGGGCCCGAAAAAGGAGGAGATCCCATGTCTGAATCCACTGCGCGCGGGCCTCTCGGCTTTGGCCTGATGCGCCTGCCCCGCAAGGGCCTGGGCATCGACATCGCCCAGACCAGCGAGATGGTGGACCTGTTCCTGGAGGCAGGCTTCACCTATTTTGACACCGCCCGGATTTATTACGGCTCGGAGGAGGCCGCCCGGAAAGCCCTGGTGGAGCGCCATCCCCGGGACAGCTTCACCCTGACCTCCAAGCTCCACGCCGGCCTGGCCCGCAGCGAAAAATCCGCCAAGCGCCAGCTGGAAACCAGTCTGGCCCGCTCGGGGGCAGGGTATTTTGACTACTACCTGCTCCACGCCATCATGGAAAACAACACCGAGCGGTACAACCGCTTCGGCATCTGGGATTTTGTCAAGGAGCAGCAGGCCAGAGGGCTGATCCGGCAGTACGGCTTCTCCTTCCACGGCGGGCCCCAGCTGCTGGACGAGCTGCTGACCCAGCACCCTGAAGTGGCGTTTGTTCAGCTCCAGATCAACTACGCCGACTGGGAGAATCCCACCGTCCAGGCCCGGGCCAACTACGAGGTAGCCCGCCGCCACGGCAAACAGATTGTCATTATGGAGCCGGTGAAGGGCGGCGCCCTGGCCGACCCGCCGCCGGAGGTCCGCAAGCTCTTTGACGAGGCCGCCCCCGGGGCTTCCTATGCCTCCTGGGCGCTGCGGTTTGCGGCTTCTCTGGACGGGGTGCTGGCGGTGCTGTCGGGCATGTCCACCCCCGGCCAGTTACAGGACAATCTGGCCACCATGACCCATTTCCGCCCCCTAAACAGCCAGGAACAGGCGGTCATCCAGCAGGCCCAGAAGATTCTGGGCCACTCTGCGGCCATCCCCTGCACCGCCTGCGGCTACTGCGCCAAGGGCTGCCCCAAGGAAATCCCCATCCCCCAGATTTTCGCCGCCGCCAACAAGCAGCTGGCCAACGGCCAGCAGGAAGAAGCCCGGGCCGCCTATGCTGCCGCCACCGCCCCGGGCCGCCTCGCCTCCGACTGCATCGGGTGCAAGCAGTGCGAAAGCGCCTGCCCCCAGCATCTGCCGGTGACCCAGCTGCTGGACCAGTGCGCCGGCATGCTGGAACGCTGAGCCTTTTTCGGGTTTTCTGCCTCCGCCTTCGGGCGGGGGCTTTTGTTTTCTATAAGGATGCCTCTGCCCTCACCCTCCGGGGGCCGTCCGCATATGCTGGGGCAACCCATATCCTATGTAAAGGAGCATCAGCCTATGGCAACAGGAATTTTGCGCATCCAAACCTTTGCGGCCCGGGAATCGGCGCCGATGCCCGGCGTCACCGTCCAGGTCACCGGCGACGGCTTCGCCACCAGCCGGGTCACCGACAACGGCGGCAGCGTGGCCGACATCCAGATCGAGGCCCCGGCCTGCAGCTATTCTCTGGACCCCAACAACACCACCGTCCGCCCCTACGCCGTCTGCGATCTGGTGGCCGAAAAAGCCGGCTACCGGACGGTGAAGATCGAGGGCATCCAGATCTTCTCGGGCCAGGTCACTCTGGCTCCGCTGGAGATGATCCCCGCTGACGCCCGGGTGGCCGAGCCGGATGAGCCGGTGGTCATTCCGCCCCATCCCCTCTTTGCGGGGGGCGGCGGCAGCGGCCCCGCACCCGCCGCAGACCCCCGGGTCCTGCCGGCGGTGGTCATCCCCAAGCGCATCACGGTCCATCTGGGCACCCCCTCCTCCTCGGCCAAAAACGTGACGGTATCCTTCCGGGATTATATCGCCAACGTGGCCTCCAGCGAGGTCTACCCCACCTGGCCTGAGCAGGCGCTGCGGGCCAACATCCACTGCCAGATTTCTCTGGCCCTCAACCGCATCTACACCGAGTGGTACCCCAGCCGCGGCTACAACTTCAATATCACCAACTCCACCAGCTACGACCAGTACTATGTCCACGGCCGGACCGTCTTTGACGTGATGGTCAACCTGACCGACGACATTTTCAACACCTACGTCCGCAAGGTGGGCACCGTCAACCCCTACTACACCGAGTACTGCGACGGCAAGAGCGTCTCCTGCCCCGGCCTCAAGCAGTGGGGCACCGTCACCCTGGCCGAGCAGGGCCGCAACGCCCTCAGCATCCTGAAGTACTACTACGGCAGCAACATCGAGGTGGTCCGCACCTCCAACATCGCCTCCATCCCCGAGAGCTATCCCGGCAGCCCGGTGCGCCGGGGCGACCGCGACCCCAGCGTCTTTACCTTACAGCGCCAGCTCAACCGCATCACCAAGGACTACCCCTTCCTGGGGCTTCTGAACGTGGACGGCATCTTCGGCAGCCAGATGGAGGCCACCGTCAAGCGGTTCCAGCAGCAGTTCAACCTGAGCGCCGACGGCGTGGTGGGCCGCCAGACCTGGTACAAGATCAGCTATATTTATGTAGCCGTCAAGGATCTGGCCGAGCTGACCAGCGAGGGCGAAACCGTCTCGGGCGTCCTGTCGGACGGCACCTGGGGCGGCACCACCCTTCGCACCGGCTCCACCGGCGGCGCGGTGGAACAGGTCCAGTTCTGGCTCAACACCATCAGCCAGTACGTCTCCTCCATTCCGTCGGTGACGGTGGACGGCGTCTACGGCGCCGGCACCGCCGCCGCAGTGCGGGCCTTCCAGCAGCGGTACGGTCTGACGGTGGACGGCGTGGTGGGCGAAACCACCTGGAACGCCATCTATGCCCAGTTCCGCAGCATCCAGGTGGACAACGGCATCCCCAACGCCTACCCCGGCGTTCCCCTGCGGGAGGGTGACACCGGCCAAAACGTCCGCCTGATTCAGTTCTGGATGAAGATCGCCCGCACCGTCTACACCGGCCTGAACAACCCCAGTGTGGACGGCATCTTTGGCCCCAGCACCCGCCGGGCGGTGGAAACCTTCCAGCGGTACTTCGGCCTGACCGACGACGGCGTGGTGGGCCGCACCACCTGGAACAAGATGCGGGAGGTCTACACCGACATCGCCAACGACCTGCTGTCCTCCAGCCTGCGGCCCGGCGAGTTCCCCGGCACCCTGCGCCGCGGTTCCAGCGGGCGGGCGGTCCGGGAGCTGCAGTACTACCTCTATCTGATGCACTCCTATGACTCCAGCATTCCCTCGGTGACCATCGACGGCCAGTTCGGCGCCAGCACCGAGGCCGCCGTCCGGGCCTTCCAGCGGGTCTTCGGCCTGACGGTGGACGGCGTGGTGGGCCGCGCCACCTGGGACACCCTGTACGCCCAGGTCAACCGGCTGCGCCTGTCGGGCCCGGTGGTCTCCCTGACCCGGATGGATTATCCCGGCACGCCGCTGACGGTGGGGTCCTCCGGCAGCGCGGTGCTGTACTACACCACCATGCTGGCCCGCATCGCCTACTACTACGACGATGTCACCAGCCCGGGCATCCTGGAGACCTACACCGACGAGCTGGCCGAGGACACCCGCAGCCTGCAGGCTCTGCTGGGCCTGCCCGAGACCGGCATTGTGGATGCTGACACCTGGTTTGCCGCCGAGGCCCTGAGTCTGGACCTGATGACCAACGCCATCAGCATCGGCGCCATCCAGCAGGAGACCGGCGCCATTGAGGGGGACTGAGCCATGGCACGCCTACTGATTTACGACGAATACTCCAACCGCATCTACACCTATCCCAAGATCAACGAAAACGACCCCATGCCCTACAGCACCGAGAGCACCCTCAAGGTGCGGGAATTCCGCGGGGAGTCGGGCAGCCCCACCCTCTGGACCACCACCGCGGCCATGGAGGCCTGGAACCTGACCCGCCGCCGGTACGGCAAGGGCATTTATGTGGGCTATGCCTTCCGGCGGATCTGGGAGGGCGGCCACGGCACCCGCAGCCAGCACTACGCCGGCGTGGCCTTTGACGTGGGCCAGAACACCACCAGCGCCAACCGCGCCGCAATCCACAGCGCCGCCCTCCGCACCGGCGCCTGGAGCTATGTGGAACCCCTCTCCCAGACCCCCACCTGGGTCCACTTTGACCGCCGGTACGGCCTGCCCGCCTGCACCAGTTCCGGCACAGGCTACCCCACCCTCCGGCGGGGCAGCCGGGGCTGCTATGTGATGATCCTGCAGGATGCCCTGTCCACCCTGGGCTACTCCACCGGCGCCCAGATCGACGGCATTTTCGGCACCATGACCGAAAACGCTCTGCGGGGCTATCAGCGCCGCAACTGGCTGACGGTGGACGGCGTCTGCGGCTGCAGCACCTGGACCAAGATCACCACCGCCGTCCTGGGGGTGGGCCGCACCGCCTCCACCATCGACTAAGGCGGTTGCATTGGATGGCAAAACGTGCTAAAATGGTCAAAACCTAAAGCGGTATAGAAAAAGGAGAGGGAAAAGGATGGAATTTTCAAAGCGGATGAAGCTGTTCGGCGACGAAATCTTCGCAGCGCTGAACGAGAAAAAGGTGGCCCTGGAGGCCGAGGGCCGGACGATCTACAACCTGAGCGTCGGCACCCCCGACTTTGCCCCTGCGCCCCACATCCAGCAGGCTCTGCTGGACGCCGCCCGGGACCCCGAGAACTGGAAGTACAGCCTGCGGGATCTGCCTGAGATGCTGGAGGCGGTCTGCGCCTACTACAAGCGGCGGTTTGGTGTGGAGATCACCCCCGACCAGGTGGCCAGCTGCAACGGCAGCCAGGAGGGCTGCGGCCACATCGGGATGGCCCTGTGCGACGAGGGGGACACCGTCCTGCTGCCCAACCCCTGCTACCCCGTCTTTATCGCCGGGGCAAAGCTGGCCGGGGCCGAGCCCTACTACTATCCCCTGGTGAAGGAACACGGCTTCCTGCCCTACGTGGCCGACATCCCCGAGGACGTCGCCCGCCGGGCCAAGTATATGATCGTATCCCTGCCGGCCAACCCGGTGGGCAGCGTGGGCAACCCCGCCCTCTACGAGGAGCTGGTGGCCTTCGCCAAGAAATACGACATCCTCATCATCCACGACAACGCCTACAGCGACATCATCTTTGACGGGGCCGAGGGCCACAGCTTCTTCAACACCCCCGGCGCCATGGATGTGGGCGTGGAGTTCTTCAGCCTGTCCAAGAGCTTTGACGTCACCGGCGCCCGGATCAGCTTCCTGGTGGGCCGGCCTGACGTGGTGGCGGCCTTCCGCCGCCTGCGGGGCCAGATTGATTTCGGTATGTTCCTGCCCATCCAGAAGGCTGCCATCGCCGCCCTGACCGGTCCCCTGGACATGGTCAAGGATCAGTGCGCCGTCTACCAGCAGCGCCGGGACGCCCTCTGCGGCGGCCTGCGGTCCATCGGCTGGAACGTCCCCGACAGCCACGGCAGCATGTTTGTCTGGGCTCCCATCCCCGAGCGGTATGCCACCAGCATGGATTTCTGCATGGATCTGGTGGAAAAGAGCGGCGTCCTGTGCACCCCGGGCTCCAGCTTTGGGCCTCTGGGCGAGGGCTATGTCCGCTTTGCCCTGACCATGCCCGCTGAGCGGATCGCCGAGGCGGTGGCCGCCATCCGGGACAGCGGCATCCTGAACTAAATCCATCCAAAACAGCGCCAGCCGGCAAGGGATCAACCCTGCCGGCTGGTTTTTTTGAAATTTTTTCTTTTCCGTGAAACACTTCGCCCCTGCCGTTCGTCCTACAGACAGAAGGCGGCCAGGAACAGGCAGACAGCCTGGACAGGAGGTGAAACCGCCCGTGTGGGAAACATTATACGACGACTTCTGGGACAAGCTGGTCCGGTTCTGCTGCCGGATGACCCGCGACGAGGACCGGGCCGAAGATCTGGCCCAGGAGACCTTTCTCCGGGCGCTGGGACACCAGGACCTGCTGAGCACCCTGAGCGCGCCCCAGCTGAAAAGCTGGCTGTTTGAGACAGCCCACAATCTGTTCTGCGACAGCGTCCGCCGCTCGGCCAAAGAGCAGGAGCTGCTGGAACAGTTTGCCCCGCCCCCCGGCGAGGAGCCGGCCGACGATACCGCATTATCCGCCATGGGTCAGGTGGAGCTGGCCAGCCTGCTGGCCCATCTGGCCGACAGCGACCGTGCCCTGTTCACCCTGCGGTACGACGCAGGGTACACCGCCGCCGAGCTGGCCCGGATCACCGGCCAGCCCGCCGCCACCATCCGCACCCGTCTCCACCGCATCCGAAAAACGCTGCAAGATTCACTTGAGGAGGAATAAATCATGAAAAAGCTGAACATCAATGCCGCTGTCTGCGACGCCCGCAAGGTCCAGGAGGAAACCCTGGCCAACTTTGAATCCATCGACATCAACGGGGCTCTGTTCATCACCAGCCCCAACGCCCGGGCCATGATGTCCCGCCACAACGTCCGGATCAACTGCTCCAAGAGCATCGACCTGGACGACGAGACCACCCTCAACACCATCAACGGCAAGACCACCTTCACCGGCCGCAACACCCCCAACGGCCGCCAGTATCTGCTCATCAACGGCACCATGACCATCACCCCCGACGCCGGGGACGCCCTGCGCCAGTATATGGGCATGACCATCAACGGCACCGTCTACTGTCCCGACTTCCTGGCCACCGTCCTGGCCAGCAAGGCCTCCATCAACGGCAAGCTCTACACCTATCCGGAAGGGGCGGTCATCCTGAAAAACAACGCCGTGCTGGACAAATCCTTTGCCCTGCGGGCTGAGCCCCGGCTGTACTGGGCCGCCAAGCGCCTGGTGGCGGTGGACAGCGAGCTGGACGGCGACGAGCTGGCCAGCAAGGGGGTCCGCTTCATGGTTCCCGAGGCCTACGTCAGCGAGACCCTGGCCGAGAGCCTGGCCCCCCTGTTTGACGCCGACACCCGGATGGTAGTGCTGCCCGACGGCACCTCGGTTGTTCAGGACGATCTGACCCTCAGCGCCGCCGGCCTGCGCCGGTACGGCGACAGCCTGGTGGTGCTGGGCGACCTATACCTGACCCCCGACTGCGCCGAAGCCCTGAGCGATCTGGAATACCTGCAGGTGGAGGGCGACGTCTACCTGCCCGAGGAGATGGCCGACACTCTGGACGCCATTCCCGAGACGGTGCTGGACGGCGAGGTCTTTTATCTGCCGGGCAAGCCCCTGTTCGACAAGATCAAGATGACGGTGGACAAAAACCTGCTGGAGGCCTTCCCCGAGGGTCTGACCCTGGTGGCCTGCCCCAGAGTGACCCTGACCGATGACCTGACCCCCGCCGATGTGCTGGAGCACCTGTCCCTGTTCAACTGCGGCTCCATCTTCTGCAAGTCCGCCCTGGAGAGCGCGGTGCAGGCGGTGGCCACCGGCTCCTTCCATGTGATCACCGACGACGACGAGGACGAAGAGGTCAGCGATCCCGACACCATGTCGGTCAACGCCGCCATGTACACCCTGTAACACAAAAGCGGTCCCCGAAAGGACCGCTGCAAAAAGTCTCCCTGTTGGCCCTGCCTGCCGCTTGCCCGCGACGGGCGGGGCTTTTTCGGTTACCGGTTGACGATGTTCTCCCCTGCCCCGGCCAGGAAGGTCTCCAGGTTGCGGGCGGTGATTTCCATCAGGCGCTTGAGAGCCCCGCCGGTGGCCCAGGCCACATGGGGGGTAAAGAGGGTGCGTGGGGCGGTGCGCAGGAGGCTGTCCGCCGGCAGGGGCTCCACCGCAAAGGCATCGGCGGCGTAATAGCCCAGATGTCCATTGGTCAGGGCCTGGGCCACGGCGGCTTCATCCACCAGGGCGCCCCGGGCGGTATTCAGCAGGATGGCCCCCGGCTTCATTTTGGCCAGAGCCTCCCCATTCACCAGGCCCCGGGTGGCGGGGGTGGCGGGACAATGGAGGCTGACGATATCGCTCTTGGCCAGCAGGGTATCCAGATCCACAAAGGTCACCCCATCCTGCGCGTACTCGGGGCGGACGGTGCGGGTCCAGACCAGCACCTCCATCCCGAAGGCCCGGGCCAGGCGGGCGGTCTGGCGGCCGATGTTGCCGTAACCGCAGACGCCGAAGGTCTTGCCATACAGCTCCACCTGGGGGAGAATGCCATACCCGGCGGGGATTTCCAGCTGCCAGTAGCCGTCCCGGAGGGCTTTATCCTGCCGTTCGGGGCACTGGCAGATGGCCAGCAGCAGGCTGAAAGCCATCTGGGCCACGCTGTAGGTGGAATAGGCCGGCACGTTGGCCACGCTGACCCCATGCCGGCGGCAGGCTTCCAGGTCCAGATTGTCGGTGCCGGTGGCAATGATCCCCACCCACCGCAGGTTGGGGCATTTGGACAGAATCTCCTCGTCCATCCGGCACTTGTTCAGCACCACCAGCTCGGCGTCCCCGATCCGCTGGGCAATCTGATCGTAGGGGGTGCGGACGTACTCGGCGACATCCGGCACCAGCGCCCGCAGGCCCGACCAGTCCAGGTCCCCCGGTTCCATGACGTAGCTTTCCAAAATAACCAGTTTCATCTTTTGACTTCCCCTCTTGTTGATACGTTGTTATGTTCTGCCTCTCCCGCAGGAGGGGCTGAGCCTCTATGTTCGGGCCGGGATTTACACCGGGCAGAGGGCCAGCGTGGTGGCCCCGGCGGTGGTTTCGCTGCCCACCGCCGACCAGCCCCGGCTCAGCAGAGCCGCCAGCCGCGCCCGGTCCGCCAGCGGCACCCACACCGGCTCGGCCCGGTTCATCCCCGGCACCCGGCTGAACAGCCAGCAGGGCGAGAGCCCGTTCAGGGGCCGCAGCGCCCGCAGGGCCAGCCCTGCATCCAGATAGGCGGGCAATAAATCCTCGGCGTCGGGTGTGGACTCCAGCACCGCCCACACCGGGCCCGCCCCCGCATGGCGGCAGGCCGGCACCAGCGCCGCCCCCAAAAGCTCGGGCAGCAGGCTGCGGTCCCCCACCGGCGGGGCCAGCACCGAACCCCGGCCCAGACCCTGACGGCCCAGAAACTGCCGCAGCGCCGCCGCGGCTTCCACGTCGGCGGTGAGGGGCAGCTCAATCATGGCGGCCAGGGGCTCCCCGCGGGGCCCGCAGACCCCAAAAGCCTGCCCCACCGCCAGCATCCGCAGCACCTCGCTGCGGGGGCGGTACAGGCTGGAGGCCTCCCGCCGGGCCAGCATACAAAATTCCTCGGCCGAAAGGCGGCGCGGCTGCACCGCCGGCTCACAAAGATGCAACATAATGAATCCGATCCCCTTCCTGCAGGCCGTACGCCTGCACCGGATATTCTACCAGAGAGGACCGGATGCTTTTTGTCAGACGGTGTCGGCGGCGTCCAGGTCAATGTCCTCGCTGAGCACCTGGCCGATGGGCTTGGCGATGCACAGGTCGGCGGAACGGTCGGCCCCGGTGGGCTGCATATTGATCACTACCAAGTGCCGGCCCTGGAAATACCGGATCAGCCCCGCCGCAGGATAGACCACCAGGCTGGTGCCTCCGATGATGAGGGTATCGGCCCGGCGGATGGCCGCAACGGCCCCCGCCATGGTGGACTCGTCCAGGCATTCCTCATAGAGGACCACGTCGGGCTTGACGATGCCGCCGCAGTCGGTGCATCGGGGCACCCCGGTGCTATTGGCGATGAACTCCACATCGTAGAACTTGCCGCAGCGGACGCAGTAGTTCCGCAGAACGCTGCCGTGGAGCTCATAGACCTTTTGGGAACCGGCAGCCTGATGCAGTCCGTCGATGTTCTGGGTGACCACCGCTTTCAGCTTGCCTTCCCACTCCAGTTTGGCCAGCCGGAGATGGGCCGCATTGGGTTTGGCTCCCCGGACAATCATCTTGTTGCGGTAAAAGCGATAGAATTCCTCCGGGTTCTGCTCCCAGAAGGTATGGCTGAGGATGGTCTCGGGCGGGTAGTCGTAGGTCTGGTGGTACAGCCCGTCCACGCTGCGGAAATCCGGGATGCCCGATTCGGTGCTGACCCCTGCGCCGCCGAAAAAGACGATGTTTTTACTTTCTGCAAGAATGGCTTCCAGTGCCCTGAGCATAAAACCGCCCCTTTCCAAACAATGTGGTTTGTGCTATGGTAAAAGTATAGCATATTTTTACCAGAAAGGAAGCGGTGTTTTTGGTTCTCTGGCACTGGAACAGTCCCTTTGGCCCCCTCTGTCTGGCCCAGGAGGGGGACGCCCTGGCGGCGGTGAACTTCTGCGCTCCCCTCACCGGGGAGGAAGCCCCCTGCCCCACCCCGCTGCTGGCCGAGGCCCGGCGGCAGCTGGAAGAATATTTTGCGGGTTCCCGCCGGGTGTTTGACCTGCCCCTGGCCCCCGAGGGCACCGCCTTTCAGCGGGCGGTGTGGGAGGCGTTGCAGGCCATCCCCTACGGCGAAACCCGGACCTATGGCCAGATTGCGGCGGCGGTGGGCCGGCCCAAAGCTTCCCGGGCGGTGGGCGGCGCCTGCCACTGCAATCCCATCGGCATCATCATCCCCTGCCACCGGGTGGTGGGCAGCTCGGGCCGCCTCACCGGCTACGCCGGCGGGCTGGACCGCAAAGCCGCCCTGCTGGCCCTGGAACAGCCCAAACCCTGACGCAAAAACAGCGTGCCGTTTTTCTGCGGCACGCTGTTGGTTTTATCGGTCATGCTCTGCGAAGATTTCGCCCAGATCGGCCAGAATGTCGTGGGGAAGCATCCCATACTGGCCCAGACGTCCGGCAGTGCGGTCGGCGGCGGCTCCATGGAGCCAGACGGCACAGGCCGCCGCCTCCGGGGCAGGCAGGCCGCAGGCCGCCAGCCCGCTGACCATGCCCGCCAGCACGTCCCCGCTGCCGCCCCGGGAAAGGCCCGCATTGCCGGTGGTGTTCTGCCACAGGCGGCCATCCGGCGCGGCGATCAGGGTGCGGTGGCCCTTCAGCACCAGGGTGCAGCCCCACTTGGCCGCAAAGCCCACCGCCGTCCCGGCGGGGTCGGCGGCGATTTCTGCCATGGTCAGGCCGGTGAGGCGGGACATCTCCCCCGGGTGAGGGGTCAAAATCAGGCTGCCCGCCGGGCGGGGCAGGGGTTCCCCGGCTGCCATCAAAGCCGCGGCGGCGTTCAGGCCGTCGGCGTCCAGCACCACCGTTCCCCTGGCCTCTCCCACCAGGCGGCGGACCAGGTTTTGGGTGTGGGTGGTGTTGCCCATGCCGGGGCCCATCAGGAGGACGGTGGCCTTCTGAAGGGCCTGGGACAGGTTGTCCGCCTCCCCGGCGTGGATGCCGCCCTCCTCGCTTTCCCGGCAGGGCAGCAGGCAGCATTCGGGCAGGCGGGCGGCCACCGCCGCCAGCACCGGCTCCACCGACGCCAGGGTTACAATGCCCGCGCCGGTGCGCAGGGCCCCCTCGGCGGCCAGGCCGGCGGCGCCCCGATAGCGGCGGCTGCCTGCCACCTCCAGCAGGTGGCCGTAGCTGCCCTTATGGCTCTCCTGCGCCCGGGGGGCGATGCAGGAAAAGACGAATTCCTCACAAAGATGCTCCATGGTCACTCCTCCTGACGGATCAGGGCGCGGATCTCCCGCTCCACCTCGTCCACTTCCTCCCGGAACTGACGGGCCGACAGCCGGTACGCCCCGTGGCCCAGGATAATCACCTGTTCCATGCCGTCCGAGGTGGCCACCCGGACCCGGCGCTCCCGGCCGATTTCATGGGTGACCCGCTCGATGAACATATCCGCCGTCTCGGCCTCCCGGGTGTAGACCACATGGATGTTGTGGTACTGCTCGATGGAGCCGGGGCTGCCCGGCACCCGGTAGGCATCAAACACCAGGATCAGCACGCACTGCTTGAATCCCTGATAGTTGCACAGAATGTCCATCAGCTTCTGGCGGGCCGAGGCCAGGTTGTCCCTGGCCAGGGCGGACAGGTCATCCCAGGCAAAGATAATATTGTAGCCGTCCACCAGCAGATATTCCGGCAGCACCTTCCACTGTTCGGCGTTGAAATCGGGCCGGTCGTTCTTGACCGGGCGGAAGGCCGCCAGAGGGTCCCGCTTGATGGGGCCATAGGTCTGCTCGAAGATTTTCATCAGCTCGGCGTCGTTTTCCAGGGAGGCCCGGAAGGCCGCCGCCCGCCGCACCGGCTGCGGGTCCTCGGCCCGGGCGGGCTTGGCCTTGCCCCAGCCGCTTTCCACGTGCATATGCTCCCGCACCTTGTCCCAGGGCACCACATACCCGGCGCCGTGGGCGCAGAACACCGAGTCGGCGGGGTTTTCCAGGTCCCGCTCGGGGTCATAGCCCGACGCGGCGATGAGATCGGCGGCGTTGCGGCAGGGGCGGTAGCTGTCGGGGGTGAGGGTCAGGCGGCCCCGGCCATGGGTATAGCCCGCCAGCTCCCGGGGATAACCCCGCAGGCCGCTGACCGGCGCCGAACCCTCCAGAATGGCAATCTCCCCTTCCTGGCCGGCGGGACCGAAGGTTCCCTCCATCTGCTGGATGTCATTCATGGCCCGGCCCAGGTTCTGGGCGGGCAGTTCCAGCCGGAAGTGATACCAGGGCTCCAGCAGGACGTTTTTGGTCATCATCAGGCCCTGACGCACCGCCCGCAGCGCCGCCTGGCGGAAGTCGCCGCCCTCGGTGTGCTTGAGGTGGGCCCGGCCGGCGATGAGGGTGATTTTCACGTCGGTGAGGGGCGCGCCGGTGAGGATGCCCCGGTGTTCCTTTTCCTCCAGGTTGGCGATGACCAGCCGCTGCCAGTTCCGGGCCAGAACTTCCTCCCGGCAGTCGATATCGTACTGGATGCCGCTGCCCGGGGGCAGGGGCTCCATCTTCAAATGCACTTCGGCGTAGTGGCGCAGGGGCTCATAGTGGCCCACCCCCTCCACCGCCTCGGCAATGGTCTCTTTATAAAGGATGCCGCCCTCACCGAAGGTGACGTCCAGCCCGAACCGGCGGGACAGCAGGCTCTGCAGCACTTCCAGCTGAATTTCGCCCATCAGCCGAATGTGAATCTGGCCCAGGGTCTCATCCCACACCACATGGAGCTCGGGTTCCTCCTCCTCAATGCGGCGGAGGTTGGCCAGGGCGGTATGAACGTCCGCCCCCTGGGGCAAAATCACCTGGTAGGTGAGGACCGGTTCCAGCAGGGGGTCCCCGGCGTCCCGCTCGGCCCCCAGACCCTCTCCGGGCTTGGCCCCGGTGAGGCCGGTGACGGCGCAGACCTGGCCGGGAACCACCTCATTGGCCAGGGTATACTTGGCCCCAGAATACAGCCGCAGCTGGTCGGCCTTGGCGGACCAGCCCTCTCCCTCGGGGCCGCCGGACAGGGTATCCTTGACTTTCAGGACGCCGCCGGTAACCCGCAGCCAGGTGAGGCGGGCTCCCTGGTCGTCCTGGGAGACCTTGAACACCTTGGCCCCGAAGTGTTCTCCTGCCGGGGCAGGCCGGGTCCAGCGGTCCAGGCCTTCCAGCAGGGCGTCCACCCCATCCACCTTGAGGGCTGAGCCGAACCAGCAGGGAAAGACGTGCCGCCGGGCAATGGCGGTGACGATGTCGGTTTCGGCCAGGGGTTCCCCGGCCAGGTAGGCGTCCATCAAATGTTCATCGCAGAGGGCCAGGGCCTCATTGCGCTGGTCCTCATCGGCGCCGAAATCCACAAAGCCCTCCCCCAGCCGCCGGCGCAGCTGGTCCAGCAGGGCATCCCGGCCGGGGCCGGGCAGGTCCATCTTATTTATAAAGAGGAAGGTGGGCACCCGGCACCGCCGCAGCAGGGACCAGATGGTCTCGGTGTGGCTCTGGACCCCGTCGGGGCCGCTGATGACCAGCACCGCATAGTCCAGCACCTGGACCGTGCGCTCCGCCTCCGCCGAGAAATCCACGTGGCCCGGCGTATCCAGCCAGGTGATGCGGGCGTTTTCAGTCTCGAACAGGGCCTGTTTGGAAAAAATCGTGATGCCCCGGGCCCGCTCCAGGCTGTCGGTGTCCAGGAAGGCGTCCCGGTGATCCACACGGCCCAGTTTGCGGATGGCCCCGGCCCGGTAGAGCATGGCCTCGGACAGGGTGGTCTTGCCCGAGTCCACGTGGGCCAGCACCCCCACCACCAGGCGCTTTGTCTTGTCTGCCATGGCCGCCCTCCTCACAGAACGCCGGCCAGAAGCCCGATGGCGGTCATGGGGACCCCCAGGATCAGGCTGGACAGCATGCTGCAAAAGGACTTTTCCTCCGGGGACAGCTCGTCAAAGGAGACGATCTTCTCGTCGGCAAAGTCCGCCATGGTGTGGCTGGCGTGGCTGCGGCGCTGTCCGCGTTCCGACGACAGCTTGTCCCGGTCCAGGAAGGGAACCCGGACCCCGTCCAGCCGCAGGTAGCTGAGCCAGGCCCACCCCAGGAAGATCGCCCCCACCGCCAGGCAGGGGGCTTCCCAGATGGTGAAGTGTCCGTCGCTTAAAAAACGTTCCCACAGCAGGCAGACGCACAGGGCGACGGATGCGCGTGTCACCGTTTTATACAGGATCGCGCGGAACATATCCTTTTTATAAATGGAAAAAAGTTTCTTCATGACCAATCGTACCTCATCCTTGGTTTTGCAGCCCGGGCAATGGCCTGCACCACAGCGGCAATGTCTGTATTGTAACACGTTTTGCGCCAAAAAGATAGTCACCCGCCGTCCTGTGCGCCGCGGGCGCACATTTTGTCCTCGTGCATCAAGCACGATTCTTTTGCACATTTTACAGGTGCAAGATGAAAGCAGCTCACTCATTTTCACCTTTTTTTCACTCTTTTTCGCCCTGAAGGGGCAATTTGTTGGCCTGAGCGCCGCCTGTTTTCTTGACATCCGCCCTTTATGATGGTAGAATACCTGTGTGTTAAGGATTCTGCGGCGGGGCACAGATACAGACGCTGAGGTCTGTATTTGGGCCTTTTTGTATTCGTTGGCAATACACTGACTCTGCAACCGCCGCAGGAATGGGAACAGGCAAAATCTGCAACTCTTGCCGTGACACGAAGAATAACAGGGAGGATACAACACATGAACGCAAACTATGAACCTCATGCATTTAGCCGCCGCTCCTTTTTGAAGGGCGCAGGCGCTGTGGGCGCCGCTGGTCTGCTGGCCGCATGCGGCAGCTCCAGCTCCACCGCTTCGGGCAGCACCTCGGGCGCTGCTTCGGGCAGCACTGCCACCACCGGCGGCCTGACTGAGGTGTACAGCTACGAGTCCAACGTCCGTGAGATCGAGAGCTGGAACGTCCTGTACAGCCAGAACGCTTCCGACTTCAACGTCCTGACCAACTGTGTGGACGGCCTGCTGAGCGCCGACTGCTACGGCAAGCCCGTGGCCGCCATCGCCGAGAGCTGGGAGCACAACGAGGACGCTTCCGTCTGGACCTTCCACCTGCGCGAGGATGTGGATTGGTGCGACGTCAACGGTGAGGTCAAGGGCCACATCACTTCCAAGGACTTCCTGGTGGGCTCCGAGTGGGTTCTGAACCAGTTCAAGAACTCCGCTTTCAACACCTCCATGCCCCTGCAGACCATCGCAGGCGCTGAGGAGTACTATGAGTACACCGTGGAGCAGGGCGATGCCGCTGCTGACCTGACCTATCAGGACATGCTGGACCACGGCGTGGGCATTGAGGCTCCGGACGATTACACCCTGGTCTTCACCTGCAAGAATCCCTGCCCCTACTTCGACACCGTTGCAGGTTATGTCTGCTTCTACCCCGCTTCGGAGGAACTGATCAACGAGCTGGGCATCGAGGGCTTCCGCGCCGCCACCTACGCTGAGATGTGGTACTGCGGTCCGTACCTGATCGAGGAGTTCGTTCAGTCCAACACCAAGAGCTTCATCCCCAACCCCAACTGGTACGGCGCCAACGATCACAGCCGCTTCGAGCGCGTGGTCGTCACCATGCTGACCGATATGGTCACCGGCTACCAGCTGTACCAGAACCGTGAGCTGGACGAGATCGAGCTGACCGAGTCCACCGTGACCCAGATCCAGAACGACTCCAGCAACGAGTTCAACAACCAGCTGTGCGAGCGCCAGCCCAAGAAGTACAGCTATCAGTTCCACTTCAACTATCAGCGCTTCAACGACGACGGCACCCCCGACGACAACTGGAACAAGGCCATCGCCAACACTGCTTTCCGTCAGTGCTTCATGCAGGGCCTGGATCTGACCCGTTACTACGCCCGTACCAACCCCATCAACCCCCTGAAGTGCGAGAACGACTACTACACCATGCGCGGCGTCTGCTACAACACCCAGGGTGTTGAGTACACCAGCCTGGTCAGCAAGAAGATGGGCTACGGCGAGTACGACGGCGAGACCATGATCCGTCTGCGCGCCAACGGCGGCGACATTTCCGCTCTGAAGAAGCAGGCCATGGAAGAGCTGAGCGCCATCGGCGTCACCTTCCCTGTCCACTGCTGGAACTATATCCTGTCCGGCAACACCTCCGCTCAGGACAGCGCTGCCGTCATGAAGCAGGCTTTCTCCGACTGCTTCGGCGACGACTTCATCGTTCTGGATGTGGGCGAGTACGTCTCCAGCGTCACCAAGGAGGTCGTCAACGCTCACCGTCACAGCTATATCCAGAACGGCTGGGGCGCTGACTTCGGCGATCCCATCAACTTCCTGGGCCAGGAGACCCTGACCGACGCCAACGCTTACTACAGCTGGAACTACAGCTATATCGCCAAGGTCTTTGAGGAAGGCCCCGCCGACTGGCAGGCTGACCTGATCGCCACCTACCAGGAGTTTGAGCGCCTGGTCCACGAGGCTGACGCCATCGTCGACGACATCGACGCCCGCTACGAGGCCTTTGCCACCGCCGAGGCTTATATGCTGGAGAACTGCCTGACCATGCCGGCTCAGTACGAAGTTCTGCTCTGCCTGACCCACGTCAACGATTACTCCAAGATCAACGCTATGTACGGCATCTGCAACTACAAGTACGTTGACTGGGAGACCTCCGAGGAAGCCTATACCACGGAGCAGTATGAAGAACTCGCGGCTGCTTATGAGGCAGCCATGAAGGCTTAATGCTGAAATACACCGCTAAACGGCTGTTTCAGTCGTTTATCACCATTCTGATCGCCGTTACCGTCGTCTTCCTGCTGCTGCGGATGCTGCCCACGGACTACTACTTCACTGAAGACCAGTTGATGAAGTTCACCCCGGAGCAGAAGAACGCAGCACTGGAAGCCGCCGGTCTTCTGGACCCCATCGGGGAACAGCTGGTCCGCTTTTATGGGCAGTTACTCCACCTGGACTTCGGTACCTCGCGGAGAATTCAAAGCGGCATCGCTGTCACCCGTGTCATCGGCGACCGGTTGGGCGTTTCCCTGCGTCTGGGCGCAATCGCATTCTGCATTTCCTGGGTCTGCGGCATCATCATCGGTGTGGCGCAGGCCGCTTTCAAGGGCAAGTTTGTGGACTGGCTGGGCACGGTGTACACCGTCCTGGTGAACGCCGTCCCGGCGCTGGTCATGTACTCCCTGGTGCTGGTCATCGGCTCCACGGTGTTTGGCATGCCCACGCTGTACTCCACCCGAAACTTGGGGCCGTCCAGCGTGCTGCCGGTCATCTGTCTATCCATGGCTTCCACGGCCAGCTATGCGCTGTGGATGCGCCGCTATATGGTGGACGAGCTGACCCGTGACTATATCAAACTGGCCAAGGTCAAGGGCCTGAGCTACAGCCAGATCATGTTCCGCCACGTGCTGCGCAACGCACTGGTGCCCATGGTCCAGTTCATGCCTCAGTCCCTGCTGCTGACCATCAGCGGCTCGCTGCTGATGGAGCGGTTCTTCTCCGTTCCCGGCATGGGTCCCCTGCTGACCGATGCCATCCAGCGGTACGACACCAGCGTCGTCCAGACTCTGGTCATGTTCTACGCCGCGCTGAGCATCGTGGGCATCTTCCTTGGCGACATTCTGATGATGCTCGTTGACCCGCGCATCACCATCGCAGAGAAAGGGGGCAACCGCTGATGGCAAAAGCATCGGATTTTGCGGGCAAGACCGACGACGAACTGTTTTACGTCGTGGAGTACTCGCCCGAAGAGGCCGAGCGCATCGGTTACTCCAACTATTCCTACTGGGGCTCGGTGTTCCGCAACTTTCTGAAAAACAAGGTTGCAGTGTTTTTCCTGATCCTGTTCCTGGCTCTGGTGGTGTTCTCCTTCATCGCACTGGTCATCGGCAAGTACGACTACGCCACTCTGATCCCGGACACTGCGCCGGCTTTCACCAAACCCAACTCGGAGTTCTGGTTTGGTACCGACAACCTGGGCCGTGACTACTGGTGCCAGGTGTGGTACGCCACCCAGATTTCCATCCGCCTGGCCCTGGTCGTGGCCACCGGCGAGTGCATTGTGGGCGTCATCTTCGGTCTGATCTGGGGTTATGTGCGCAAGCTGGACCGGTTGTTCACCGAAATTTATAACCTGTTCGACAGCATTCCCTATATCATCTATATGACCCTGATCGCCCTGATGGTGGGCCAGAGCTTCACCATCATGGCTGTGTCCATGATCTTCATCGGTTGGTTCCAGACGGCGCGCCGGGTGCGCAACATGGTGTTCATGTACCGTGACCGGGAGTACAACCTGGCTTCCCGGTGCCTGGGCACCCCGCTGTGGCGTGTTCTGACCAAGAACATCCTGCCCTACCTGGTGTCGGTCATCATCCTGCAGACGGCGCTGAACATTCCTTACACCATCAACATGGAGTCCACCCTGTCCTATCTGGGCCTGGGCCTGGGCATCGAGACCCCGTCGCTGGGCCTGTTGCTGGCAAAGGTTCGCACCTTCTTCCTGGATTATCCGTACCTGCTGATCTTCCCCGCGTCCATCGTGTCCATCATCTCGGTTTCCTTCTATATCATGGGCAACGCATTCTCGGACGCAGCCGACCCGCGCAATCACGTTTAACAGATGGGAGAGATAAACAACAATGGATAAAAAAGCGATTATCTCTGCCCGTGACGTGGAGATTCAGTTCAGCCTGCGCGGCCGGACGCTGAAGGCTATCCGCAAGTGCTCCCTGGACCTGTACGAAGGCGAGACCCTCGCCATCGTGGGCGAGAGCGGCTCGGGCAAATCGGTCTTTACCAAGACCTTTGTGGGCATGCTGGACGCCAACGGCAAGATCACCGGCGGCAGCATCATGTTTGAAGACCGCGATATGGCCAAGTTCACCGAAAAGGAATGGCTGAATATCCGCGGCAAGAAGATTTCGATGGTCATGCAGGACCCGATGACCAGCCTGAACCCGCTGAAGAAAATCGGCAAACAGATTCAGGAGAGCATCGAGCTGCACCAGGGCCTGAAGGGCGAAGCCGCCAAGAAGGCTGCCATCGAGATGCTGGGCAAGGTCGGCATCCCCGACCCCGAGCGCCGGTACAATCAGTACCCCCATGAGTTTTCGGGCGGCATGCGGCAGCGCGTGGTCATCGCCATCGCCGCCGCCTGCAAGCCGCAGGTCCTGATCTGCGACGAGCCCACCACCGCGCTGGACGTGACGATTCAGGCGCAGATCCTGCAGCTGATCCGCGATCTGCAGAAGGATCTGGGCATGTCGGTCATCTACATCACCCATGACCTGGGCGTTGTGGCCAACGTGGCCGACCGTGTGGCCGTCATGTACGCCGGCCAGATTGTGGAGTACGGCACCGTGGAGGAGATCTTCTACGACGCATGGCACCCCTACACCTGGGCTCTGCTGCAGGCTCTGCCGCAGCTGGGCGTCAAGGGCGAGGCTCTGCCCACCATCGACGGCACCCCGCCGAACCTCTTCAACGAGATTCACGGCGATGCCTTCGCACCCCGGAACAAGAAGGCTCTGGCCATCGACTTTGTCAAGGAGCCTCCCTTCTTTGAGGTTTCGCCCACCCACGCCGCCAAGACCTGGTATCTGGACCCCCGGGCCCCCAAAGTGGAGCGCCCCCACTCGATCCAGAACCTGCGCAAGAAAATGATGGAGGACCACACCAATGGCTGAGAGAGAAAAGCTCATTGAGATCAAGGACCTCCAGATCTCCTTCGGCTCGGGGCGCAAGAAGTTCGTGGCCGTTGACCACGTCAACTTCGACATCTACAAGGGCGAGACCTTCTCCCTGGTGGGTGAGAGCGGCTCGGGCAAGACCACCATCGGTCGCGCCATCACCCGCATCAACCCCACTTCGGCCGGCGACATCCTGTTCAAGGGCCGCAAGATCAACGGCAAGATCCCCAAGGAGCTGGACCAGGAAGTCATCCGCAAATGCCAGATGATCTTCCAGGACCCCATGGCCTCGCTGAACGAGCGCGCCAAGGTGGAGTATATCATTGCCGAGGGCCTGCTGAACTTTCACCTGTACAAGGACCAGAATGACCTGCACGAAAAGGTCATGGCTGCCCTGCACGAGGTGGGCCTGCTGCCCGAGTTTGCATCCCGTTTCCCCCACGAGTTCTCGGGCGGCCAGCGCCAGCGCATCGGCATTGCCCGTGCTCTGATTATGGAGCCTGAGTTCATCGTGGCAGACGAACCCATCTCGGCGCTGGACGTGTCGATCCGTGCTCAGGTGCTCAACCTGCTGAACAACCTCAAGGCGTCCCGCGGGCTGACCTACCTGTTCATCGCCCACGACCTGTCGGTGGTCCGGTTCATCTCGGACCGCATCGCCGTCATCAGCAAGGGCCGTATCGTGGAGCTGGCCGAGACGGAAGAACTGTTCCGTCATCCGCTGCACCCCTACACCAAAGCCCTGCTGTCGGCTGTGCCCATCCCGGACCCCAGCCTGGAGAAGAAGAAAAAGCTGCTGGTGTATGATCCGTCGATTCACGACTACAGCACCGACAAGCCCGTTTGGCAGGAAATTGCCAATGGTCACTTCGTCTACGGCAACGAGAAGGAGCTGGAGGGTTACCGCAAGGAGTATGAAGCTACCCGCTGATTCCCCTGCCCCCTGAAAGCCTCATAAGCACAAAAAGACCCCGCGGCCTCCGGTATTCACCGGGAGCTGCGGGGTTTTTATTGTGCTGCGGCGGGCGCCGCCCTCATGGGGGCCAATGGAGGCCCTACAGAGGGTTTTGGCAGGAAGGCATAACTTTTCCGGGGCCGGGGCAAAGAGCGCAGGACGCCCCCAGGAGGCGCTGTGCGAAGGCTTCCCTTCCCCTTGATACTTTCGTCTGCTGCAATGCAGGCTCTGCCTGGCAGGTTTTGGCCCCGGGCAGTCCCCTGCCCTGCGGGCGGAACCTTCTCACCAAGCGCAAAAAGAGCCCCGCGGGCGGTGCGTCGCTGGACGCAGGCCTGCGGGGCTCTGTGCTGTGTTTTATGCGGGGATGCGGGAGACTTTATCAGTTCCGGACGATCAGGCTCTTGCCGGTCATTTCCTTGGGCTGAGGAATGCCCATCAGCTCAAACATGGTGGGAACCAGATCGCTCAGGACGCCGCCCTCCCGGAGGGTGAAGTCGTTGCCTGCGCCGATCACCACACAGGGCACCGGGTTGGTGGTGTGAGCGGTGAAGGGGGTGCCGTCGGGGTTCTTCATCTTGTCGGCGTTGCCGTGGTCGGCGGTGAGGATGACCTTGCCGCCGGCGGCCAGAACTGCGTCGATGACCTTGCCTGCGCACTGGTCCACGGCCTCCACAGCCTTGACAGCGGCATCAAAGACGCCGGTGTGGCCCACCATGTCGCAGTTGGCGAAGTTCAGGATGATGACGTCGTACTTGCCGCTCTCAATCCGCTTGACGCACTCCTCGGCAACCTCGGGGGCGCTCATTTCGGGCTTCAGGTCGTAGGTAGCTACCTTGGGGCTGGGGATCACGCAGCGATCCTCGCCGGCGAAGGGCTCCTCGCGGCCGCCGTTGTAGAAGAAGGTGACGTGAGCGTACTTCTCGGTCTCGGCGATGCGCAGCTGGGTCATGCCCAGGTCGGAGATATACTGGCCCATGACGTTGTTCAGGTCCACGGGAGGATAAGCCACCTCGCAGTTGGGCATGGTGGCGTCGTACTCGGTCATGCAGACGTAGTGCACCGGGAACCGGCCATAGCGGCGCTCAAAGCCGTCGAAGGCGTCGTCCACAAAGATGCGGGTCATCTGGCGGGCACGGTCGGGGCGGAAGTTGATGAACACCACGGTGTCGCCCTCCGAGACACGGCCGCCCTCGCAGGTGACGCAGGGCACCACAAACTCGTCGGTAACGCCGTTGGCATAGCTGCGCTCGATGCATTCCTTCCAGCCGTTGGCCTTCTCGCCCTCGCCGTAGACGAAGGCAGCGTAGGCCTTCTCCTCGCGATCCCAGTTCTTGTCGCGGTCCATGGCGTAGTAGCGGCCGGTGACGGTGGCAATCTTGCCGATGCCCAGCTTGTCCAGCTCGTTCTGGACGTTCTGCAGGAAGCCCTCACCGTCGTGGGGGTCGGTGTCACGGCCGTCCATGATGGCGTGGACATAGACGTCCTTGGCGCCCATGGCCTTGGCCATCTCCAGCAGGCCGAACAGGTGCTCCTCGTGGCTGTGAACGCCGCCGGTGCCCATCAGGCCCATGAAGTGGATGGCCTTGCCGGCGTCGATGGCAGCCTTCATGTTGCGGACCAGGACGTCGTTCTTCTGCATCTCACCGTCATGGATGGACTTGGTGATGAGGGTCAGCTGCTGGTAGACGATGCGGCCGGCACCAATGTTGGTGTGGCCCACCTCCGAGTTGCCCATCTGACCGTCGGGCAGGCCGACGCTCATGCCCGAGGCGCCGATGGTGACGTTGGGGCAGGTGGCAAACAGGTGGTCGATATAGGGAGTCTTGGCGGCGACGATGGCGTTGCCATCCACTTCGTCCGGCACCCAGCCGAAGCCGTCAAGGATGCAGAGCATCATGGGTTTCTTTGCCATAGTTTTTTCTTCCTCAGTTTCTATTGATTTGTCCGGGGCTCAGCCCTTGGAAGCAGCGTTGACAATCACTGCAAAGTCGGCAGCCTTCAGGGAGGCGCCGCCGATCAGGCCGCCGTCCACGTTCTTCTTGCTGACCAGCTCCTCGCAGTTCTTGGCGTTCATGCTGCCGCCGTACTGGACGGTGGTAGCCTCAGCCACGGCCTCGCCGTACAGCTCGCCGATGACCTTGCGGATCTGGGCGCAGACCTCCTCGGCCTGGTCCGAGGTAGCGGTCTTGCCGGTGCCGATGGCCCAGACAGGCTCGTAGGCGATGACCACGTTGGCCATCTGCTCGGCGGTGACGTCACGCAGAGCGATCTTGGTCTGCATACGGACCAGCTCCTCGGTGACGCCCTCCTCGCGCTGCTGCAGGCTCTCGCCCACGCAGACGATGACCTTCAGGCCGGCGTTCAGAGCGGCCAGGGTGCGCTTGTTGACGGTCTGGTCGGTCTCTGCGAAGTACTGACGGCGCTCGCTGTGGCCCACGATGACGTACTCCACGCCCAGATCCACCAGCATGTCGGCGCTGATCTCGCCGGTGAAGGCGCCCGACTTCTCAAAGTGGACGTTCTCGGCGCCCACGTGGATGTTGGTGCCCTTGGTCTTGGCCACGGCGGTCACCAGGTCGGTGAAGGGGGTGCAGATGACCACCTCGCAGGTGGCATCCTTGACGGCGGGGATCAGCTCGTCGATCAGCTGAGCAGCCTCGGTGGCGGTCTTGTTCATCTTCCAGTTGCCGGCAATGATAGCCTTGCGCTTTGCCTTATCCATAATCGTATTCTCCTTGTCTTTCCCAGGGTCGGCCTCCAAAAGCCGCCCAAAAATAAAAGGGCGCGGCGGCGTGTCGCCGCCGCACCCATCACATCTTTGTGAAAAGCGACTGCCTTATGCGTTCTGAATGACCGCGATGCCGGGCAGATCCTTGCCCTCCAGGTACTCCAGGGAGGCGCCGCCGCCGGTGGAGATGTGGGTCATCTTGTCGCCCAGGCCCATCTGCTGGACGGCTGCTGCGCTGTCGCCGCCGCCGATGACAGTGGTAGCCTCGCTCTCAGCCATAGCCTTGGCCACAGCCAGGGTGCCGGCTGCCAGGGTGGGGTTCTCGAACACGCCCATGGGGCCGTTCCAGACGACGGTCTTGGAGGACTTGACGGCGTCGGCGAAGAGCTTCATGGTCTCGGGGCCGATGTCGCAGCCTTCCATATCAGAGGGCATGTTGGTAACCGGGAAGACAGCGGTCTCAACCGGTGCGTCGATGGGATCGGGGAAAGCCTTGACACAGACAGTGTCGATGGGCAGCAGCAGCTTGACGCCCTTGGCCTTGGCCTTCTCCATCATCTCCTTGCAGTAGTCGATCTTGGAGTCATCGCACAGGCTCTGGCCGATCTCGTAGCCCTGAGCCTTGATGAAGGTGTAAGCCATGCCGCCGCCGATGATCAGGGTATCCACCTTCTCCAGCAGGTTGGAGATGACGTTCAGCTTGTCGGCCACCTTGGCGCCGCCCAGAATGGCGGTGAAGGGACGGACAGGATCGTTCACGGCGTTGCCCAGGTAGCGGATCTCCTTCTCCATCAGGTAGCCAACAGCGGTATCCTTGATGTAGTCGGTGACGCCGGCGGTGGAGCAGTGTGCGCGATGGCAGCTGCCGAAGGCGTCGTCCACGTAAGCGTCAGCCAGGCTGGCCAGCTCCTCCGAGAAGGCGGCCACGTTCTTGGTCTCCTCCTTGCGGAAGCGGGTGTTCTGCAGCAGGACCACGTCGCCGTTGTTCATAGCAGCGACAGCGGCCTTGGCGTTCTCGCCCACGACGTTGTCGTCGTCAGCGAAGACAACTTCCTTGCCCAGCTTGGCGCTCAGAGCCTTGGCGACGGGGGCCAGGCTGAACTTGGCCTCGGGGCCGTTCTTGGGTTTGCCCAGGTGGCTGCACAGGATCACCTTTGCGCCATCGTTCACCAGCTTCTGGATGGTGGGCATGGCCGCATTGATGCGGTTCTCATTGGTGATGACGCCGTCCTTCATGGGGACGTTGAAATCGCAGCGGACAAGAACCTTCTTGCCGCAGTAATTCTGATCGTCGATGGTCTTCTTACCTAAACCCATTGTTCTAAACTCCTCTCAAATCCTTTTGTTTGCCTGAAGTGAGTTTTGTCATCGTCGGGTCTCCCCGTGGATAGTTCTATTATATACAATTCAGCGGCCCAAAGCAAGCAGTTCTTTGATAATTCATTGGCAAACATGCTTCAATGGAGGAAAAAAATGCATTCTGGGTGCTTTTGGGAAAAACAGACTTGTCAAGAACGGAGCTCCGGGTCTATAATAGGCTCAAGCAGCCGGCTCCACATCCAGCGTGTCGGACGAACGACACACGCACCGCAAAACCGCGCGCTCAGCCTTACGGCCCTACCTCCTGCCGGGAATGTCCTGTCGGTGGCCGGCCTGTATGCGGATGCTGACCGGGCCGGCGGCGAAACCGAATATTGACAGGCTGGCATACAAAGGAGGAACACTTGTATGGATAAACCCGTTCTGGTCGTACTGGCTGCCGGTATGGGCAGCCGCTACGGCGGCATGAAGCAGCTGGACCCGGTTGGTCCTTCCGGGCAGCTGATCATCGACTATTCGATTTTTGACGCCCGCCGGGCCGGCTTTGAGAAGGTCATCTTCATCATCCGGCAGGAATTCGAGGCGGATTTCCGCAAGGCCATCGGGGACCGTCTGTCCCGCCTAATGGAGGTGGAGTACGCCTATCAGTCCCTGGACGACCTGCCCGCTCCCTACACCGCCCCCGAGGGCCGCACCAAGCCCTTCGGCACCGGTCAGGCGGTGCTCAGCGCCCGGAATCTGATTCACGGCCCCTTCGCCGTCATCAACTCGGACGACTACTACGGCCCCGAGGCCTTCCGCGTGATGTATGAATACCTGTCCACCCACGCCGACACCCAGCAGTACCAGTACTGCATGGTGGGCTACCAGGTCAAGAACACCGTCACCGAGAACGGCAGTGTCTCCCGCGGCGTCTGCGTCGTGGGCAGCGACGGGATGCTGGAGAGCGTCACCGAGCGGACCAAGATCGTCCAGGACAAGGACGGCGTCATCCGCTACGCCGACGGGGACGGCTGGGTAGACCTGCCCGGCGACACCCTGGTGAGCATGGGCATCTGGGGCCTGACCGCCAGCTTCATGCAGGAGGCACAGGACCGGTTCTCCGGCTTCCTGGCCGAGAGCCTGCCCAAAGATCCCATGAAGTGCGAGTACTTCCTGCCCACCATCATCTCCGATCTGATCGGCGAGGGCAAGGCCCAGGTTCGGATGCTCCACAGCACCGACAAGTGGTACGGCGTCACCTATCGGGAGGATAAGCCCGGGGTCATGGCCGCTCTGGCCCGTCTGACCGAGGAGGGCCTCTACCCCGTTCAGTTCTAACCTTTCCACTCCATAAAAAATACCGCGCATCCCTCACCGTCCGGCGGCGGGAGATGCGCGGTTTTCTTTTTGTCTTGTTCAGCCCTGGCGGGCGGCCAGAATTTCCTCACAGCTGAGGCCGTATTTGCGGGCGATGTCCTTGGCGTAGCTGAGGCCGTCGGGGGTGGCACGGATCACCCGGTAACTGCGGGTGCCGTCGGCGATGTTCTCCATCTGGGCCACCAGGTTGTCAATGCAGCCGGTGCGGCCGGGGGTGGCGTTGAAGCGGTCCACCTCCTGGGTCAGCTCATGGATATGGGTCACATAGACCCCGCCGCAGCCCATCACCGCAATGGCCGACAGCACTTCCCCGGCGATATAGCCGCCCTCCAGCAGGCTGGTGGAGCTGAAGCTCTCGTCCATCAGCAGCAGGTCCTCCCCCGTCAGCAGGTGGAGAATCTGGCTCATCCGGGCGCACTCGCTCTCCAGGCGGCCCTTGCCGTAGTTGTCCTCGTCCGAGGTGGGAAAGTGGGTGAAGATGCACCGGACCGGGCTCATAACCGCCTCTTTGGCGGGGACCAGCAGGCCCAGCTGAAAGAGGGCCTGGGCCATCCCCACCGAGTAGCAGAAAATGGACTTGCCGCCGTGGTTGGGGCCGGTGACCAGATAAAAGCGGCCTTTGGCGTCGTAGCCGAAGTCATTGGCCACCACCGTCCCCTTGTCCTCGCTGCGGAGGACCAGCATGGGGTTGTAGACGTCTTTCAGGTGGAGGGCTTTTTCCTCCATGGGGCGGATGGCGGGGCGGCAGAGGGCGCAGCCCTGGCTTTTCAGTTCCAGCAAAAAGCTGACCGCCGCCGACAGGAACCGGAAATCATCCAGCAGCCCGATGAAAAAGGCGGTTTCGTCCCGGAAATACTGGTCGATGACCGGCTCCCAGCTGCGGATGGTGCGGGCAAAGGCGGTGTCCAGCGCCCGGCAGACCGCCTGGTCCAGGGCGTGTTTTTCCTCCTCCCGGGCGGTCTTGGCCAGGTTGGCAAAGCCCGAGATGCAGACCATGGGGTCCTTTTTATCCCGGCCCAGCAGCTTGTCCAGGACGCTGCCCTGGCGGTATTTGTCGGTGTTCAAAGCCAGCAGGCCCACGTCGGTGACCCGCAGGGTGCCGTCCAGGTTGATGCCCAGGGCGATGCTCTTGATATGGCCGATCTGGTATTCGGTCTGTTCCAGCTGGCGGGTCAGGGCCTGGTAGGAATCGCTGGTGCGCCGTTTTTCCACCTCCTGCCGCAGGGCGCTAAAGCCCTCGCTCCGGATGGGGGCCGACGCCAGGCGGCTGTGGAACAGTTCCACCAGTTCCAGATAAATCTCCAGATACCGCACCGAGGCCAGGCTGCTCTCCACCGAGGAAGAGGAACTGTTCAGGACTTTTCGCATCTCGGCGGCGTCCCGCAGCATGGGCAGGGCGTCCCGGATCAAATCCCGCAGGTCCTGGCTGGCCACCAGGTCCGCCACCACGTCCAGCCGCCAGGCCAGGACGTCGGTGTCAGTGGTATAAAACTGTTCCAGGCGCAGGTCGGGCAGGCCCCGCCAGCTCTCCCGCCGCACCGAGACCATCTGGTCAATCTGGAGGGTGTGGAAAAAGCTGGAATCGGGCAGCGCGGCCCCTCTGGCTGGCTTATGCGGCGGATACAACAGGCGGAAACTCTCCCGCCCGGCGCCCTGCGGTCCCTCTGGCATACAATCGCCCCTTCCCTGGAAATGTGGAGATAATCTTATTAAACTCTTTTAACCAACAAATGTCCAGCCTGCAGGGAAAATAAAGTGCAGGGCGGCCCGGATGGGCCTGCGATTTTCTCCGGCGCCCGCCTAAAACAGCGGCACGGCAAACAAAAAAGGGGCCGCCAGCCCGAAAGCTGGCGGCCCCTGATAAGCCCTTTGGAGTACCCTCAGTACTTAGCAGTTCTCAGCGAAGTACTTGATGGTGCGGACCATCTGAGAGGTGTAGGAGTTCTCGTTGTCGTACCAAGACACGACCTGAACCTGATAGGTGTCGTCGTCGATCTTAGCGACCATGGTCTGGGTAGCGTCGAACAGAGAGCCGTAACGCATGCCGATGACGTCGGAAGAAACGATCTGGTCCTCGTTGTAGCCGAAGGACTCAGAAGCAGCAGCCTTCATAGCGGCGTTGATGGCTTCCTTGGTGACGTCCTTGCCCTTGACAACAGCCACCAGGATGGTGGTGGAGCCGGTGGGAACGGGCACACGCTGAGCAGAGCCGATCAGCTTGCCGTTCAGCTCGGGGATGACCAGGCCGATGGCCTTAGCAGCGCCGGTGCTGTTGGGAACGATGTTCTGAGCGCCAGCACGTGCACGGCGCAGGTCGCCCTTGCGCTGGGGGCCGTCCAGGATCATCTGGTCGCCGGTGTAAGCATGAACGGTGGTCATGATGCCGGAGACAACGGGGAAGGCCTTGTTCAGGGTGTCGGCCATGGGAGCCAGGCAGTTGGTGGTGCAGGAAGCAGCGGAGATGACCTTGTCCTCAGCGGTCAGGGTCTTCTCGTTGACGGAGTAGACGATGGTCTTCAGGTCGTTGCCGGCGGGAGCAGAGATGACGACCTTCTTAGCGCCAGCCTCGATGTGAGCCATGCTCTTATCCTTGCTGGTGTAGAAGCCGGTGCACTCCAGAACGACATCGACGTTCAGCTCGCCCCAGGGGCAATCCTTAGCGTCCTTAATGGCGTAGATCTTGATCTCCTTGCCATCGACAACGATGGAGTCCTCGGTGGAAGAAACGGTGTGCTTGTTCTCGCCGATCTTGCCGCAGAAGGAGCCCTGAGCGGTGTCGTACTTCAGCAGGTGAGCCAGCATCTTGGGGCTGGTCAGATCGTTGATAGCGACAACCTCGTAACCCTCAGCGTCGAACATCTGACGGAAAGCCAGGCGGCCAATGCGGCCAAAACCATTGATAGCAACTCTTACAGCCATTTTATATACCTCCTAAAATTTTTACCCTTTGAAATAGGATAAATCTCACGGTGTCTTTATTATAGACCAAAAACGCCAAACCTTCAAGTGCCCGACAAAGAAATAACAAGCGGTTTTTCGTTTTTATAGATTTTATATCATTTCACTCAAACGTTTTTAGTACTTTTGGCAAATCAGCCCGCCGCGTGGGAGCCTTTGCTATGGGGAGACGGCGCGGCGCACAGCACCGCGCAGACGCCGCCCAAAAGGCCGATGGCGGCCAGAGCCCAGTCACCCGGGCCGGCGGTCCACAGGACGCACCGGGGCAGCTGCCAGCACAGGCACAGGCAGAAAGCCAGCAGCCCATAGCCCCCCAGCGCCCGGCCGTCGGCCGCATCGGGCAGGCAGAGCGCCCGCAGCAAAGCCGCCAGGAACAGCAGGGCGGCCAGCTGCTGCCAGACCGCCGAGGTGGGGACGGTGCGGTGCCAGCTGGAGCCGTTGGTCATAAAACTCAGGAGAATCTCCCACACAAAGAGCAGGCTGCCCGCCACGCCGAACCAGGCCGGAGGCGGATTTTTGCGGGGCGCGGCCAGCCAGCCCACCCCCAGATACCCCAGCCAGGCCCCGCAGGCCAGAGCCAGGACGCTTTCCACTGCCGCGGCCACACCGGCGGCTCCCAGCAGGCCGGCGATCCCCTGCCACAGGCAGAGGACAGCCCCTGCCAGAGCGGGCAGGGCGGCCAGAGGCTGGCGGCGGTTCAGGGGCGCCGGGCTGCCGCCGGCAAGCCGTCCCACCAGAAGGGCGGCCGCTGCGAACACGGCCAGCACCAGATACCGCTGCCACACGGCCCCCGCGGTCACCAGGCCGGTCTCGGGGTCGGTCCAGAGGGCAAGGTCCGCCCAGCGGATGCCGCAGAACACGGCCCCAGCGGCCAGGTATGCCATTACCTTTGCTTTCATCTTCGGTTAACGCTCCTCGAGGGGCTTATAGCGCTGACGCACCCCCAGATATTTATAGGCCGGACGGATGATCCGGTTGGCAAAGACCACTTCTTCGATGCGGTGTGCGCACCAGCCCGGCAGACGGGCGATGGCGAACAGCGGAGTGTACAGGTCCTCCGAGATGCCCAGCATCTGGTAGATCAGGCCGCTGAACAGGTCCACGTTGGCGCAGACCGGCTTGGAGCTGCCCTTCTCCTCGGCGAAGATGGCCGGGGCCAGGCGCTCGATGCTGCACAGCATATTGTACTCGGCCTCAAAGCCCTTTTCGTAGGCCAGATGGCGGGCGCGCTCCTTCAGGATCACCTCACGGGGATCGCTGATGGTATAGACGGCGTGGCCCATGCCGTAGATCAGGCCGCTGCCATCGCCGGCCTGCTTGCGCAGGATGCGGCGCAGGTACTCGCGGACCTCATCGTCATCGTCGTAGTTTTCCACGTGGGCCAGGATATCTTTCAGCTGGCGGTTGACGGCCAGGTTGGCGCCGCCGTGCTTGGGGCCCTTCAGGGCGCCGATGCCCGCCGCAATGGCCGAATAGGTGTCCGACCCGGAAGAGGACACCACGCGGGTGGCAAAGGTGGAGCAGTTGCCGCCGCCGTGGTCGGCGTGGAGCAGCAGACAGGTGTCCAGCAGCTTGGCTTCCTCATGGGTGAACTTCTGGTCCGGGCGGTAGGTGCTGAGGATATGCTCCGCCGTGCAGTGGCCCGGCTGGGGCAGGTGGAAGAACATGCTCTGCTTATCGTAGAAGCGGCGCTTCATCTGGTAGGCGTTCACCATCATGGTGGGCATGCCGCCGATGAGGGCGATGCTCTGGTGCAGCAGGTTCTCCAGGCTCAGGTCCTCGGGGTTCTCGTCGTAGGAGTACATGCCCAGGACACACCGCTGCATTTTGTTCATGATGTTGGGCGAGGGGGCGTTCATGGTGTCCATGAAGCCCTCCGGCAGGTCGCGGTGTTCGGCCAGAATGTCGTGGAAGTTCTCCAGCTGCTTTTTGGTGGGCAGGCTGCCGAACAGCAGAAGCCAGATGACCTCCTCAAACACAAAGCGGTCGTTGCGGTAGGCTTCCTCCACGATTTCGTTGATGTTGACGCCGCGGTAAATCAGACGGCCAGGAATCGGGATGATGTGCCCTTCCTGATCCTTTTTGTAGCCCACAACGTCGCAGACGTTGGTCAGGCCTGCCAGAACACCGGTGCCATCCGGGTTGCGCAGGCCGCGCTTGACGCCCAGCCGCTCGCTGGTCTCGGGGTCGATGTAGTTATTGGCCAGATACTCCTCACAGAGGGTTTTCATGGCCTCGTGCTCTTTGGTTCCCGAATTTGTATTCATCATGACGAATCCCCTTCCCTTCTCCATACGGCCGCAGAGAGCACCCGCGGCCGGTATCGTTTGTTTTGCCTCTCTGGTGTGCAAAGATCCCCTTTCCACTAAAATGCGATGGATGTGCTTATGATATCGCTTTTGTTAAATAAATTCAAGTCAAAACTGTCCAAACCCGGCCCGAAATACGAAATATTTTAAGAATATTCGAATTTTATTCACATTTCGTCGCTGGGGCACGCACAGATCCAGGCGCGTTTCGGCCTTTCCCGCGAGGGTTCAGTGGTATCCTGTACCCCAGAAAGGAGGCTTGTTCCGGCTTGAAAAAAGCGATTATCCTATTATGGGCCCTGCTGCTGGCGCTGGGCACGGCGCTGCCCCTGGCCAGCTATCTGGTGATGGAGCAGCTGCTGGGGGCTTCCGCCCCCGGGCTGGCGGACAGCGGGGCGGCCCCGGCGCCCCAGTCCCAGGAGCCGGGAGGCCTGGCGGGCCTGGCCGGCACCGGCACGGAGGGCGACAACACCACCGTCCTGTTGCAGGATGAGAACAGCGGCCAGACCCTCACCCTGTCCATGCGGGACTATCTCATCGGGGCGGTGGCGTCCGAAATGCCGGTCAGCTGGCCGGACGAGGCCCTCAAGGCCCAGGCGGTGGCCTGTCACAGTTACATTCTCTACTGCCGGGACCACTGCGATGATCCCGACGGCCCCTGGCTGGCGGTGGACCCGGCCCGGCGTCAGGGATGCCTGACCGACACGGTGCTGCGGAGCTACTGGGGCACCGCCTACGAGGCCAACTACGCCCGGCTGTCCGCCCTCATCGACCAGGTGGCGGGGCAGGTGCTGTACTACGACGGGGCCCCGGCAGGGGCCAGCTACTTCGCCATCTCCAACGGCATGACCGAGGCCAGCGAAAACGTCTGGGACACCGCCCTTCCCTATCTGACCGCGGTGGACAGCAGCACCGACCTGACCGCCCAGGACTATGAAGTGACGGTGACCCTGTCGGCCGAACAGGTCAGCGGGGCGCTGGGGTCGGCCCTGGGGATTTCCACCGCCGGCATCGACCCGTCGGCCTGGTTCGGCACCCCCAGCTACACCCCCTCGGGCTATGTGGACAGCCTGCCGGTCTGCGGCCAAACGGTGAAGGGCACCGCCCTGCGGTCGGCGCTGGGGCTGCGGAGCGCCTGTTTCACCATCCAGGCCCGGGGGGATGCGTTTTCCATCACCACCCGGGGCTATGGCCACGGGGTGGGCCTGAGCCAATGGGGCGCCAAGGCCCTGGCCGAGCAGGGCAAGAGCTGGATCGAGATTCTGGCCCACTACTTCCCCGGCACCACCCTTGATCCTTAGACTTAGGATTCCCCTTTTTCAGGAACAAAACGGCCCCGGCGTTTCAAGACAGCGCCGGGGCCATGTCTTATTTCAGGAAAAACTCAGAACAGAGAACCAAAAAGTCCAAACAGATCTTCCAGGCCCATCAGGCTGCCGCTGGAACTGTCGGCGGCGGGCTGTGCGGCGGGCTCCTCCTGGAGCATGGAGCCGTCGGGGTCCTGAACGGACCAATAGGACCCGCTGCTGGCGGCGGCATCCGACACCGTGAAGCTGCTGGTGAAGCAGAGGCTTGCGCCGGTGGTGTCCTCGGCAATCACCAGATAGGTGTAATTGCCGGCGGGCAGGATGCCGAAGGGAATCTGGCTGTCCACTTCCCGCACCGACCAGCTGCTCTCGGCGCCGGTCAGGTTGGCGGAGGCACTCAGGACGGTGTTGCCGGCGGCATCCTCCACCAGGACGGCCACCTCCGCCAGGGTGCTGCCTGCGGTGGCGGTGACGGTGCCGTTCAGGCTCAGGCCCGAACCGGCGTGGACATTGACGGGATATGTAACCCCCACCAGCTGCAGTTCCCCGGTCTGGGGCGCGGCTGCGGCGGCGTTCTGATCCTCGGCGATGTACCAGTAGCAGGAGGCATCCGCCAGGGAGACCATGGCCTCCGAGAGGGGCACCCGGCCGGCCGAGATATTGCCGGCGGGGTCGGAACAATAAAACACACCGTTGGTGTAGTCGGTCAGTAGAACCGCGTGGGGCTCGGTCCGGTCATACAGGACAATTCCCTCGGGGTGTGCGGCCAGCAGATTGATGAGGGTCTGGGTTTTGACGGTGTTGTCCGAGGGAAGGGTGGCGTAAAGCACCTTCATGGACTTGTATGTAAAGCTGTGGGCCAGGCCATTGGACCAGGCAGCCGGACGAACCGAGTTCTCGGTCACATCCACCCAGTCGGACAGGCCGTCCAGGTAGGCCCGGCGGCGCAGCATCATGGCCGCCGCCGTCAGGGTGCAGGTTCCGCTTTGGCTTTGTTTCATATAAAAGCCTGCGTCTACGTTCAGGTCGGCTGCCCATGCACCCGGCATACAGGTGACCAGCAGCACGACGGTCAACATCAGCGCCGCAATCCGGCGGCGCCATCTGCACTGTGTTTCCAAGTTTGCCTCATCCCTTCCGGTGAACTTTCTGTGATTAGTTTAACGCAGCTGTTACCGATTTGTAAATAGTTTGAGGACAAACTTTCACCAGATTTTCTCATTTGTCGAACGGCGTCGTGCAATTTTTATGCACCTTGTCCAAAATATGGGTCTTTTTCTCCACGCCGCGAAAAAGAGGCGTACTTTTTACCGCCCGCGGCGGGCCCGCTCCTTCTCCTTCACCTGGCGGATATGGGCCTGTTTCTGGAACCAGGACACCTGGGTATAGGGCTCCAGACGGCGGTACAGGTCCTCCACCTCCCGCCAGGACAGGGGTTTGCCGCGGCCCAGCTTCCGCAGGACCCGGGGCAGCTCCTCCACCCGGCAGACGGCGGTGTCGTCCCGGTCCCACCGGACATCCGCCAGGCGGCACCGGCCCGAAAACACAATCACCGACCACAGGGGCACCTCCGGCCCCACCAGGCGGGACAAGGCCCGCATATGCCCTGCATTCTGCCAGATGGGGTTGTACAGGCTGTGCTTTTCGGTTTTGACCCGGCCCAGCCAGCCCCGGCCCGCATACACGGCGGCGGTCCACTGGGGCCGGTCCTCGTCACCGTAGATCCGGCCGGTGTAGTTTTTGCTCTCGATGACGTAAATCCCTTTCCGGGTCAGGTAGATCATATCCACCTCGGTGGTGGCGTTCTCCCCCGCCGGCAGGTACAAATTGCGCAGGCACAGGCCCTTGACCCGGAACCAGCCTTTTTCGGCCAGGCGGGCTGCCACCTGATTTTCTCCTCTCTCCCCTTTCTCCCGGGCGGGGTCCGGCCCCAGCAAAGCCCGGAGACAAACAAACCATTTCATAGACGTTGGTGAATCCTTTCTGTGTGGAAAATAAAAAAATCCGGGCTGCATCTCCTGCGAGATACAGCCCGGATTCTGGTCCGAGTGGCGAGAATCGAACTCACGGCCTCTTGAACCCCATTCAAGCGCGCTACCAAAACTGCGCTACACCCGGATATCGGCCCCCGATCCTACCAGAGCGGGGCGACATGGGCTATTATACTCACTTTGGGGCCGCTTGTCAACCCATTTTTTTATTTTTTCTGTTCTTTTTCGGCCTTCTCCTGGGCGCGGGCCAAAAGATCACGTTCCAGCAGCGGTTTCAGATACTGGCCGGTAAAGCTGCCCGGCACCTCGGCCACCTGTTCGGGAGTGCCGACGGCCACAATTTCGCCGCCGGCGCTGCCTCCCTCGGGGCCCAGGTCAATGATATAGTCGGCACATTTGATGAGATCCAGGTTGTGCTCGATGACAATCACCGTGTTGCCGGCGTCCACCAGCTTTTGCAGCACCTCGATGAGGCGGTGCACGTCCGCAATATGCAGGCCGGTGGTGGGCTCGTCCAGGATATACACCGTCTTGCCGGTGGAACGGCGGGCCAGCTCATTGGCCAGCTTGACCCGCTGGGCCTCGCCGCCCGACAGGGTGGTGGCGCTCTGGCCCAGGGTCACATAGCCCAGGCCCACGTCCAGCAGGGTCTGGAGCTTGCGGGCGATCTTGGGCTGATTGGCGAAAAAGACACAGGCCTCCTCCACCGTCATGTTCAGCACTTCGGCGATGGTTTTCTCCTTATATTTGACCTCCAGGGTCTCCCGGTTATAGCGGGCGCCCTTGCAGACCTCACAGGGGACGTAGACGTCGGGCAGGAAGTGCATCTCGATCTGAAGGATGCCGTTGCCCTCGCAGGCCTCGCAGCGGCCGCCCTTGACGTTGAAGCTGAACCGGCCCGGCCCATAGCCCCGCATCTTGGCGTCCTGGGTCTGGGCAAAGACGTTGCGGATGTCGTTGAACACCCCGGTATAGGTGGCGGGGTTGGAACGGGGGGTGCGGCCGATGGGCTGCTGATCGATGCCGATGACCTTATCCACATATTCCAGGCCGATGATGCCGTCGTTTTTGCCGGGACGGCTGCGGGCGCCGTTCAATTCCCCGGCCAGGGTCTTGTACAGAATCTCATTCACCAGGCTGGACTTGCCCGAGCCGGAAATGCCGGTGACGCAGGTGAAGGTCCCCAGGGGGAAGTCCACCGTCAGGTTGTGGAGGTTGTTCTCCCGGGCGCCGGTGACCCGCAGACAGTGGCCGTTGCCGGGGCGGCGGGTCTCGGGAACCGCGATCCGCTTGCGGCCGGACAGGTACTCTCCGGTGACGCTGCGCTTGGCCTTGCAGATATCCTTCACCTTGCCGGCGGCCACGATTTCACCGCCGTGGACGCCTGCGCCAGGGCCCACGTCCACGATATAATCCGCCGCCCGGATGGTGTCCTCGTCGTGTTCCACCACGATGACGGTGTTGCCCAGGTCCCGCAGGTGCTTGAGGGTGTCGATCAGTTTGTCGTTGTCCCGCTGGTGCAGGCCGATGCTGGGCTCATCCAGGACGTACAGCACCCCCGACAGGGCGCTGCCGATCTGGGTGGTGAGGCGGATGCGCTGGCTCTCGCCGCCCGACAGGGTGCCTGCCGAGCGGGCCAGAGTCAGATAGTCCAGGCCCACGCTCTGGAGGAATTCCAGGCGGGTGCGGATCTCCTTCATAATCTGATCGCCGATCTGGCGCTGTTTTTCGGTGAGGTTGCCCTCGTTGGCCCGGATGAAGGCCAATTCGTCCCGGATGGACATCTCACAGAACTGGCTGATGTTCAGATCCCCCACCGTCACCGCCAGCACCACCGGCTTGAGCCGCTGGCCATGGCAGGCGGGGCACTCCACACTCGACATCACCCCGGCGATCTCTTCCTTGATCCACTCGCTGTTGGTCTCCCGGAAACGGCGCTCCAGATTTTCCACAATGCCCTCGAATTCGGCGTAATACTGGCCGCTGCCAAACTCATTGGTGCGGTGGAGCTCCAGTTTTTCCCCGTTGGTGCCGTAGAGCAGGGCGTTGAGGGCGGGGCGGCTGAAATCTTTGATGGGGGTATCCAGGTCGAAGCCGTACTTTTTGCCCAGGGCAATGTAGTACATCTCGCTGACCGAACCCTCGGCGTAATACCAGCCGCTGGCCTTGATGGCTCCCTCGCGGATGGACAGGCTGCGGTTGGGGATGATGCGGTCCTCGTCCACCTTCATAAAGATGCCCAGGCCAGTGCACTTTTCACAGGCGCCCTGGGGATTGTTGAAGGAGAACAGCCGGGGGGTCAGCTCGCTGATGGAGATGCCGTGTTCGGGGCAGGCGAAGTTCTGGCTGAAGGTCATGGTCTCGCCGCCGATGACTTCCACCTCGGCCACGCCGCCGGTGAGACCCAGCGCCGTCTCCAGGCTGTCGGCCAGACGGCTGCGGACGCCTTTGCGGATGACCAGGCGGTCCACCACGATTTCCACCGTGTGCTTGATGTTTTTCTCCAGGGTGATCTCCTCATCCAGGTCATAGAGGCTGCCGTCCACCTTCACGCGGGTGTAGCCGCTGCGGCGGGCTGCGTCCAGCTCTTTCTGCTGGGTGCCCTTGCGCTGGCGGACCACCGGCGCCAGAACCTGGAACTTGGTTCCCTCCTCCAGCTTGAGGACGGCGTCCACCATTTCATCCACCGTCTGCTGGCTGATGACCCGCCCGCACACCGGGCAGTGGGGCACGCCGATGCGGGCGTACAGCAGGCGGAGGTAGTCGTAAATCTCGGTGACGGTGCCCACCGTGGACCGGGGGTTGTGGCTGGTGGTTTTCTGGTCGATGGAGATGGCCGGCGACAGGCCGGTGATCTCGTCCACGTCCGGCTTGTCCATCCGGCCCAGGAACATCCGGGCATAGCTGGACAGGCTCTCCACATAGCGGCGCTGGCCGTCGGCGTAGATGGTATCGAAGGCCAGGCTGGATTTGCCTGACCCCGACAGGCCGGTCATGACAATGAATTTCTCCCGGGGCAGGGTGAGGCTGACGTTTTTCAGGTTATGTTCCCGGGCCCCTTTGATGACAATTTTATCGTTTGCCAAAGTATTTTCTTCCTTTTCTCTGTGTCTGTGCGTGGTTCTGGCGGCGCTCGTTCTCGGCGTCCGAGTCGGTGGTGGGGTTTTCACCCCGGCGCAGCCGGTCGATCTGATCCCGCAGGAAGGCCGCATGCTCAAAGTTCAGCAGCTTGGCGGCCTCCTTCATCTCCCGGGTCAGGCGGTCAATGGCAGCCTCCCGCTCTTTGGCCCCCATCCGGCGGGTGTTGGCCTTGGCGTTTTCGGCCTTGTCGCTGATCTCGATGGTATCCCGAATCTCCTTGACGATGGTCTTGGGGACGATGCCGTGGGCTTCGTTGTAGGCCATCTGGATGGCCCGGCGGCGCTCGGTCTCGGTGATGGCACGCTCCATGCTGTCGGTGACGGTGTCGGCGTACATGATGACCAGGCCCTCGGCGTTGCGGGCCGCCCGGCCGATGGTCTGAATCAGGCTGGTTTCACTGCGCAGGAAGCCCTCTTTGTCGGCGTCCAGGATGGCCACCAGGCTCACCTCAGGCAGGTCCAGGCCCTCCCGCAGCAGGTTGATGCCCACAATCACGTCGATGGCGCCCAGGCGCAGGTCCTTGATCAGTTCCATCCGCTCAAAGGTATCCACCTCGTGGTGCATATACTTGACCTTGACCCCCTGGTCGGTGAGGTAATCGGTCAGGTCCTCGGCCATCTTTTTGGTCAGGGTGGTGACCAGAATCCGCTCGCCCTTGGCGGTGCGGGCCTTGATCTCGCCCAACAGGTCCACCACCTGGCCCTCCACCGGGCGGACCGAAATCAGCGGGTCCAGCAGGCCGGTGGGCCGGATCACCTGCTGGGCCACCTGGGTGCTATGCTCCTTTTCATAGGGGCCGGGGGTGGCCGACACGAAGATGATCTGGTTCAGCTTGGATTCCACCTCCTCAAACTTGAGGGGGCGGTTGTCAAAGGCAGAGGGCAGCCGGAAGCCGTACTCCACCAGAGTCTTTTTGCGGGCGTAGTCGCCGCCGTACATGGCCCGCACCTGGGGCAGGGTGACGTGGCTCTCGTCCACAAACAGGAGGAAATCCTCCGGAAAATAATCCAGCAAGGTGGTGGGCATGCTGCCGGGAGCCCGGCCCGACAGCACCGCCGAATAGTTCTCGATGCCCTTGCACACACCCACCTCGTTGAGCATCTCGATGTCGTAGTTGGTGCGCTGGGCGATGCGCTGGGCCTCGATGAGCTTGCCCTCGGCGGTGAACTGTTTGACCTGGGCGTCGCACTCGGCCCGGATTTTCTCGATGGCGGCGGCCTTTTTCTCGGCGCTGACAATGTAGTGGCTGGCCGGGAAGATGGCCACATGCTTGACGATGTTCTGTTTGGCTCCGGTGAGGGGGTTGAACTCGGTGATGCGGTCGATCTCATCCCCGAAAAACTCCACCTTGATGGCCATTTCGCTCATATAGGCCAGGTAGATGTCCACCGTATCCCCCCGCACCCGGAACTTGTTGCGGACGAAATTCACGTCGTTGCGCTCATACTGCAGGTTTACCAGGCGGCGGCACAGGTCATCCCGGCTCATTTCCATACCGGGGCGCAGGCTGATGACCATGCTGCGGTAGTCGATGGGGTCACCCAGGGAGTAAATGCAGGACACCGACGCCACAATGATGACGTCCCGCCGCTCGGACAAAGCCGCCGTGGCCGAATGGCGCAGGCGGTCGATTTCGTCGTTGATGGCGCTGTCCTTTTCAATATAGGTGTCGGTGCTGGGGATATAGGCCTCGGGCTGGTAGTAGTCGTAGTATGAGACAAAGTATTCCACCGCGTTCTCGGGGAAAAACGCCCGGAACTCGGTGCACAGCTGGGCGGCCAGGGTCTTGTTGTGGGCCAGCACCAGGGTGGGCCGGTTGCACCGGGCGATGACGTTGGCCATGGTAAAGGTCTTGCCGCTGCCGGTGACGCCCAGCAGGGTCTGGCAGCGGTCGCCCCGCTCCACCCCCGCCGTCAGCTGTTCGATGGCCTGGGGCTGGTCGCCGGTGGGCTGATAGGGCGACACCAGTTTGAATTGATTTTCTGCCATAGACGGCCTCCTCCCCGCCGGGATTCCGGCGCAGGCTTCACAATCAATAGTTGTATCTCTCACAAAGATTATACCACGTTTGATTTATTCTGTACAGTCCATCCCACAAATCTTTTTCCCGCCTTTTTCTCTCAGTCTGGCCCGGCGTCCCGCCGGTATGCACCCGGGGCCTTCACCCGCCGGCGGGGTCGGGCTCGCCGGAAGCGGCGGCTTCCTCGGGGGCGGGCGTTTCTGCGGCGTCCGGCTCCCGCAGCATGGCCATGCGGGGCTGGCCCACCGTCACAAGGTCCAGGCCGCACCGCTGACGGAGGGAGGCGTATTCGGTATCGGTGACGATGATATGATCCAGCAGCTCGATGCCCACCACGGCCATTCCCTTGGCCAGGCTGGCGGTGGCTTCCAGGTCCTGGCGGGAGGGCAGAACGCTGCCGCCGGGATGGTTATGGCAGAGGACGGCGCTCTCGGCCCGGGCACGCAATGCCTGACGGACCGCCTCCTGGATGGGAAGGGCCACCCGGTCCTCCCCGCCCTGCTTGATCCAGGCGGTGGAGGTGATCCGATGCTGGCGGCTCAGACAAATCAGCAAAACCCGCTCCTTCTGGATGCCCTGGTAGCGGGCCATGGCGTAGGCGCCCAGCTGTTCGGTGGTCCGCAGGCGGCGGCCGTCCTTCACCCGGCTGTGCTGATAGCAGGCCGCCACCTGGGGCAGCAGGTGCAGCAGACGGGCCGATGCCGGCCCGATTCCCTTCACGGCGCACAACTCCTTTTCATCAGCCTCCAGCACCCCGGCAAAGTCCCCGAAGGTCTCCAGCAGGTCATGGGCAATGGCGTTGGTGTCCTTCTGGGCGTTGGTGAAGTAGAGCAGGTACTCCAGCATTTCATGTTCCGCCAGGCTCTCCAGACCATACTTCTCCACACGCTGATGCATCCGCTGGCGGTGCCCGGCGTGTATGCTCTTGTTGGGTTCCTTTTTCTGCGCCATGACGCCCCCTCCTCTCTCCGGCCGGCTGCCGGCGCGGTCTGGTCTTTTTATTTAAAGGATACTTTTCTTTGGGCCAAAAGACAAGACCCCGGGGGCAAATTTTCCCCACGAATTGACTTGCACCCCGAAATCGTTTATCATGGGTACAAAGTGAGGAATCTGCTATGAAACAATTTACCGCAACCCCCAACGACGAAGGGGTACGCCTGTCCCGCTTTGTGCAGAGCGTGACCCAGGGCCTGCCCACCAGCCTGCTGTACAAGAGCTTCCGCAACAAGCGGATCAAGGTCAACGGCAAAAAGGCCGCCCCCGACGCCCGGCTGGCCGCCGGGGACCTGATTGAGCTGTACATCAACGACGAGTTTTTCCCGCCCGAGGCCGCTCCGGCCCGGGCATCCAAGCCGGCCAAACCCGCCCGGCCCCGTCAGCCCAAAGTCCAGGTCATCTATGAGGACGAGAACATCGCCGTCCTGTACAAGCCCGCCCATCTGCTGTGCCACAGCGACCGCACCGGCGACGCCAATCTGGTGGACGCCTTCACCCAGTATCTCACCGACAAGGGGGAATACACCCCCGGCGGGGAAAACCGGTTTGCGCCGGCTCTGTGCAACCGGCTGGACCGGGGCACCGAGGGCCTGGTGATTGCGGCCAAAAACTACGCCTCTCTGCGGGATATGAACGAAATCATCCGCACCGACCGGCTGAAAAAGGAATACTACACCATCACGGTGGGCATCCCGCCCCGGGGCCGGTTCACCGCCTGGTGGGAGCACGACGAAAAGACCAACAAGGTCAGCATCCATGCCCATTCCGACCAGGCGGGCCGCCGCAAGCAGATCATCACCGATGTGGACGTGCTGCGGACGGCGGGGCCCTATGCCCTGTGCAAAATCGGGCTGATTACCGGGCGGACCCATCAGATCCGGGCTCATCTGGCTTATCTGGGCCGTCCGGTGCTGGGCGACATCAAGTACGGCAACCGCAAGGCCAACGAGCGGGCCGGGGCCAAAACCCAGGCCCTGTGTGCGGTGCGGGTGAGTTTTCTGGACATTCCCGAGGAAAACACCCTGCACTATCTCACCGGCAAAGTCATCAAGCTGAAAGATCCTCAGATTGTCCGTCAGTTTGACGCCCTGGACAAGACCAAACCGGTCGGCTGACCGGTTCACGCGGGAGGAGGGACCCATCCATGTACGCTGTATTGCAGAGTTTCGGCCTGAACGGGCTGCAGGGTTTCGGCGTGGCCGTGGAGGCCGACGTGTCGGGCGGCGTCGACGCCTTTTCCATCGTGGGTCTGCCCGACTCCGCGGTGCGTGAGAGCGCCGACCGGGTGCGGGCGGCGGTCCACAACCTCCACTACCGGTGGCCCTCCGGGCGGGTGACGGTGAATCTGGCCCCCGCCGACGTCCGCAAGACCGGTCCCGTCTACGATCTGCCTCTGCTGCTGGCGGTGCTGGCCGCCGCCGGGCAGATTGACCCGCCCCAGGCAGACACCGCCTTTCTGGGGGAGGTGGCCCTGGACGGCGCACTGCGCCCGGTGACCGGGGTGCTGCCCATGGCGCTGGCCGCCGCCGAGCGGGGTGTGAAAGCCCTGTACCTGCCGGCCGACAACGCCGCCGAGGCCGCCGAAGCCTGCGGGGACAGCGGGATGCAGGTCTACCCTGCCCGCACCGTCCACGAAGTGGTCCATGCCCTGGACGGGCGCAGCCCTCTGAAGCCGACGCAGCCCGTCCCCTTTGACCCCGACGCCGGGTGGTCGGCCTACCCCGACTTTGCCGACGTGCTGGGCCAGTCGGTGGCGCGGCGGGCCATGGTGGTGGCGGCCGCCGGCGGACACAACGTCCTGTTGATCGGGCCGCCCGGCACCGGCAAATCCATGCTGGCCAAGCGTCTGCCCGGCATTTTGCCTCCCATGACCCGGGAGGAATCGGTGGAGACCGCCAAAATCTATTCGGTGGCGGGGCTGATGCCCCGGGGCGGCGGGCTTGTGACCGCACGGCCCTTCCGCAGTCCCCATCACTCGGCCAGCCCCGTCTCCCTGGCGGGAGGCGGCAGCCAGTTCCGCCCGGGAGAGTGCAGTCTGGCAAACGCGGGGGTTCTCTTTTTGGACGAATTGCCCGAATTTTCCCGGGAAAGTCTGGAGGTGCTGCGCCAGCCCCTGGAGGACGGACAAATCACCATCAGCCGGGCCGCCGGCAGCGCCACCTATCCCAGCCGGTTCCAGCTGGTGGCCGCCATGAACCCCTGCAAGTGCGGCTACTACGGCCATCCCACCCGGCCCTGTACCTGCACCCCCACCGCCATCCGCCAATACCGCAGCCGCATCTCAGGTCCCCTGCTGGACCGCATCGACCTGTGCGTCGAGATGGACCCCATCGCGTTCAGCGAGCTCCACGGCGCGGCCCAGGGCGAGAGCAGCGCCCAGCTGCGGCGTCAGGTGCTGGCCGCCCGGGAGATCCAGACCCGGCGTTTTGCCCAGCTGGGCTACCGCGGCACCCACTGCAACGCCCAGCTGTCTGCCGGGCAGGTGCGGCGGGTCTGCCGTCTGTCCCCCGCCGCCCAGCAGGTGCTGCAGGCAGCCTATGACCGTCTGGGCCTGTCGGCCCGGGCCCACGACCGCCTTTTGCGGGTGGCCCGCACCATTGCCGATCTGGCCGGCACCGACGACATCCAGCAGGACGCCCTGCTGGAAGCCCTCCAGTACCGGATGCAGGACCGCACCCAGGTGCGCTGAACACAATACAAACAAAAAGACCCGGCCGGGTACCTCCCTGGCCGGGTTTTTCTATGATACGATGTGCAGGGTTTACCGGGCGCTGTCCGAATCCTCCGGGCTGTCCGGGTTCTGGTCGGCCTGCTGGGCCTCCTGCTGGCGGCGCAGGGCGCGAATCCGCTTTTTCTCGCTCTGGGTGTGACGCCAGGGCCAGAAGTGTCCCTCCTTCTCTTTGCACCAGCGGCCCAGGGGGTAGAAGGCAAAGGCCAGGCCAAAGACGTACAGCAGCACGTACAGCAGGCCATCCAGCCAGCCCAGAGCGTCCATCGCCCCGATGACGCAGATGATGAACCCCGCTTTCATGAAGAACAGGCCGTTCTGGCGGGCATACTCGGCAAAGTTTTCGGGCTTGACGCTTTGGCGGCCCTGATCGCCCCAGACCCGGGGATTTTTCATGACGGTGTAGCCGTAGTACAGCAGCATCATGCCGCAGGTGAGCTGAAAACCAAAAAACATCGCTTTTTCCTCATCTCAGGCCGGGCCGTGGGCCGGCGGCCTTACTTATCCTCGAAGTCCCCCGGGAACATCTGCTTGAAGAAGGGGGTGAAGTCCAGGGTGGCAAAGTAATCGTGGGGGGTCTCGGCCCGGCGGATCAGCCGGTGGGAACCATCCTCACACAGCAGCACCTCGGCGCTGCGGAGTTTGCCGTTGTAGTTGTAGCCCATGGCCGAGCCGTGAGCGCCGGTGTCATGGATATACACCAGGTCCCCGATGTCGATCTTGGGCAGGGCGCGGTCGATGGCGAACTTGTCGTTGTTCTCGCACAGGCCGCCCACCACGTCGTAGACGTGGTCACAGGGGGCGTCCTCCTTGCCCAGCACCGTGATGTGATGGTAGGCGCCGTACATGGCCGGGCGCATCAGGTTGGCCGCACAGGCGTCCAGACCGATGTACTCCTTATAAATATGCTTCTCGTGGATGGCGGTGGTCACCAGAGCGCCGTAGGGTCCGGTCATGAACCGGCCCAGCTCGGTGAAGATGGACACATCCCCCATGCCGGCGGGCACCAGGATTTCCTCGAACTTCTTGCGGACGCCCTCGCCGATGGCCATGATATCGTTTTCGCGCTGGTCGGGGCGGTAGGGGATGCCCACGCCGCCCGACAGGTTGATATAGCCGATATGGACCCCCGCTGCCTGGGACACCCGCACCGCCAGCTGGAACAGGATGCCGGCCAGCTCGGGGTAATAGTCATCCGACAGGGTGTTGGAGGCCAGGAAGGCATGAATGCCGAAGTTCTTGGCGCCCTTGGCTTTCAGCTGCTTGAAGCTCTCCACCATCTGGGCCTCGGTCATGCCGTACTTGGCGTCGCCGGGCTTGTCCATCACCTGGAAGCCCTCTTTGCTCTGGCCCAGGCTGAAGGTTCCGCCCGGGTTGTACCGGCAGAACACCGTCTCGGGCACGCCGGCCACCCGCTCCAGGAAGCCCACCATGGTGGCGTCGTCCAGGTTGATATAGGCGCCCAGGTCATAGGCCTTCTTCATGTCCTCGCTGGGGGTCTGGTTGGAGGAGAACATGATCTCGCTGCCCTCAAAGCCCACCGCCTCGCTGAGCATCAGCTCGGTGAGGGAGGAGCAGTCCACGCCGCAGCCTTCCTCCCGCAGAATCTCCAGAATGGAGGGGTTGGGCAGGGCCTTGACCGCAAAGTATTCCTTGAAGCCCTTGTTCCAGCTGAAAGCCTGGTTGATCCGGCGGGCATTTTCCCGGATGCCCTTCTCATCGTAAATATGGAAGGGGGTGGGCACATCGGGCAGAATGTTCTGGATCTGTGCCTCGGTGACAAACGGTTTCTTTTCCATCATAACATCGACTTCCCTCTCATGGTATTTGGATGGGGCCGCGGCCGGCCCGGGGTTACTTTTTCAGGCTGTCCCGCACCGGGGTAAAGGTGGGGATCATCTTCTGCAGCTGCTCCACCACGCCCTCGTCGTTGTGCTCGGCGGCGTGGAACAGATCCTGCAGCTGCTGATAGAACACATCCAGCTGGATATTCCGGGCCGGGGCCACGAAAATCTTGTTGTGCTCGGTGCGGCGCATCTTGTCCTGCTCCTCGTCCATCATCAGCTCCTCATAGAGCTTTTCGCCGGGGCGCAGGCCCACAATCTTGATCTCCATATTGACCCCCGGCTCATAGCCGTAAAAGCGGATCATCTGGCGGGCCAGGTCGATGATCTTCACCGGCTCGCCCATATCCAGCACGTAGATGCTGCCGCTCTCGGCCAGGGCCCCCGCCTGCAGCACCAGCTGGGCCGCCTCGGGGATGGTCATGAAGTAGCGCTCAATGTTGGCGTCGGTCAGGGTCACCGGGCCGCCCTGCTTGATCTGGGACTCAAACAGCGGGATGACGCTGCCGTGGCTGCCCAGCACGTTGCCGAACCGCACCGCCATGCACTTCATCTCGGTGTGCTGGGCAAAGGTCTGGATCAGCATTTCGCACAGGCGCTTGGTGCAGCCCATGACGCTGGTGGGGTTGACCGCCTTGTCGGTGGACAGCTGCACCAGCCGCTCCACCCCGTGCTCGCTGGCGCTGGTCAGGAGGTTTTTGGTGCCCATGACGTTGTTTTTCACCGCCTCGGCGGGGTTGACCTCCATCAGAGGCACATGCTTATGGGCCGCCGCATGGAACACCACCTGGGGATGGTAGGTCTCGAACACTTCGTCCAGCCGGTGCTTGTCCCGGATGGAGCCCACCAGCACCTCAATGGGGGCATTGCGGCCATATTTGCGCTGCAGCTCCATCTGGAGCTCGTAGGCGCAGTTCTCGTAAATGTCGAAGATCAGCAGTTTGGCGGGGCCAAACCGCATCACCTGGCGGCACAGCTCGCTGCCGATGCTGCCGCCGCCGCCCGTCACCAGCACCACCTTGTCCTTCAGGTAGCCGCTGATCTTCTCGGTGTCCAGGGTGACCTCGTCCCGGGAGAGGAAGTCGGCGGTGTTCAGCTCACGGAAGGCGTTCTGGGGCATGCTGCCCGCACCCACCGACTGGGGATCGCTGAGCATCTGGACCTTGCAGTGGGTGGAGGTGCACAGGTCGATGACATGGTTGAGCCGGCTGCCCCGCAGGGTGGGGATGGCGATGATGATGCCATAGATATTATAGCGGGTGCACAGCTCGGGGATATCCTCCAGGGTGCCCTTGACCGGCACGCCGTGGATGGTCTGATTGAGCTTTTCGGGGTCGTCGTCCGCCACCACCACCGGGCGTCCATAGGTCTTGTTGGACTTGCAGACGTTGATGGCCCAGGCGCCGGCCTCTCCGGCGCCCACGATCAGAACGGGGCGGTTGGGGTCGTTCACCGGCACACCCCGCAGGGCAGCGCCCAGGGGGTGGTCCAGGAACAGCCGCCACGCCATCCGGATGCCGCCCACAAACAGCAGGATGAACACCGCCGCGATGCAGTTGGCCGAGTTGAACAGCACGCCGTGGACAAACAGCCGGTTGACAAAGTACACGGCCACCGTGGGCACCGCCACCATGAAGGCCAGGCGGATCAGGTCCCGCTCGCCGGCGTACTTCCACAGAATGGTGTACAGGCCGCCCACCAGGAAGGACAGCATATACAGCGCCGCGATCCAGGGCAGGTTCCGATAGAGCAGGGCCAGGTTATGGGGCCACCAGACGTCCACCTCGGGGGCGCCGTCGGCCCGCAGCAGCAGGCCCAGATAAAAGCTGAAGCATACGATCACAAGGTCGATCAAAAACAGCAGTCCCCGCCGCAGCATGATCCCGCCCTTGCGTTTGGTTTCCTTTTTCAAAGACACGTCCTCATCTTCTCCCGGCGGCGCACCGCCGTTGATTTCGGCCCGCGCAGGGCCAGACAGCCGCTGTCCCCGCGCAGATACACATCCTATATTATACTCCGTTCACAGGCCGGTGTCCAGAACTTTTGGTTTTTGGCGGCGGCTTTCCCAGATGGCCCGCACCTCCTCCGAAAGACCCAGAGGCCAGCCCGCCCCCAGACACACCGCCGTCATGACCGCAGCGCCGGCGCACACCGCCGCCAGCTGGGTCACCCGGCCCCCGGCCAGCCAGGCCGTCAGGCCCTGGCGCACTCCCCAGCCCGCCAGACCAGCCAGGCCCGCCGCAAAGGCCGGGCCCGCCAGCCAGCCCAGCCAGTCGGGCCGGATGGAAGCTGCTTTCACCAGGTGGAGGGTATTGGACACGCAGGTGAACAGGCTGGACAGCAGGATGACAAACAGAAAGCCCTTCATCCCCCACCGGGGCAGCAGCACCATCACCCCCGCAATCCGCAGAATGGAGTCCCACACGCTGTAGCGGAACACGGCTTTTTGTTCTCCGATCCCCTTCATAGCCCCGTCCACCATGCTTTCCAGGTACAGCAGAGGCATGGCGGGGGCCAGGATTTCCAGATAGCCCCCGGGCTCGGCGCTGCCATAGAGGGCCTCGGTCAGAGGGCGGCCCCACACCCAGAACACCGCCCCCACCAACGCCGACACATACATGGTGAGGCGCAGCATCCGCCGCAGCAGCGCTTCCAGACGCACCCGGTCGGCCCGGATATGGGCCCGGGTGATCTCGGGCATCAGCAGCACCCCCAGACTGCCCAGCAGGCCAAAGGGAAAGTTCATCAGGGGCAGGGCCATACCTTTCAGACAGCCGTACTGGGTCACCGCCACGCTCCGCTGTCCGCCCAGATAGGCGGTCAGGCAGGCGGGGGCCAGCATGTTTTCGGCGGTATGGAGGGCGCTGGACAGGCACCGTCCCCCCTGCACCGGCCACAAAATCTCCCAGATCCGCCGTCCGGCGTGGAGCGGAGCCCGGCTACGGTCATGGCCAAAGGCCGCCGTTCCTTCCCGCCGGGCAAAGAGGGCCATCAGGCCCGCCGACACCATTTCGCCGCCGGCGGTGGCCGCCATCACCCAGGCGCAGCGGGCTCCCACGTCCTGACCCTGGGTCAGTTCCAGAGCCGCCACCATCACCCCCATCCGGAACAGCTGTTCGGCGGCCTGGCTGGCCACGTTGGCCCCCACCTGCTGCCGCGCCACGAAAAAGCCCCGCAGCACCGCCGCCACCGCCATAAAGGGCATCCCGAAGGCCCCTGCCCGCAGGGCGGCCGCCGCCCGGGCGTCGCCCAGCCACCACCGGGCCGCCGGCTCCGCCAGAATCCACTGGGCGCCCATGGCGGCCCCGCCCAGGGCCGCCGCCATACCGCACAGCCGCAGCAGCATTCCTTTGGCCCGGGCCGGGGAGCCGGTCAGTTCCTCGGCCATCAGGCGGGTGGAGGCCACCGACACCCCCGATGTAGCCAGCGTGACAAACAGGGAGTACACCGCCAGCACCAGCTGATACAGGCCCATCCCCTCGCCTCCCAGGGCGTTTGCCAGGTAAATCCGCAGGCCCATGCCCGCCAGCCGCAGCCCTACGTCCGACACGGTAAGCAGGGCGGCATTTTTCAGATAGCTCTGCCGCACAGCGACCCCCTCCCTTCCTGACAGGATATGCGGACGATGACTACGCTATCCCTACTTTTCTGGAAGAAAAGTAGGCAAAGGCAACGGCGGCGACCGCGTCCAGTGGACGAAACAGGGAGCCGCCGTTGGCGCCGCGCTCCGGTTTTTGCAAGCGCCCGCCGTGGCGCGCCGCAAAAATCGGCTAAGCGCAAGAGGTGCACCTGGTACCGCTGACTGCTGTGGGCTTCATAAGGCCCTGCCGGCGATCAGGTTTTCACCTCTTTAGAAGGCTCCCGGCCTGCGGCCCGGTGAGTCCGGGGTTTTGTAGAAGGCTCCCGGCCTGCGGCCCGGTGAGTCCGGGGTTTTGTAGAAGGCTCCCGGCCTGCGGCCCGGTGAGTCCGGGGTTTTGTCCAGTCTGTTTTCCTATAAAATATAGATTTCCTGTTTGGGCTGGGCAGGGGGTATTGTGTTTTATGGGTTTTCAGGGCGTACCGGGTGAGAAAAGCAGGCTATGCGAAACGCCGCATCGCACCCGGGCGCAGCCCGGACGTAACGTGAGCGAGGCAGACTGTTCCACCGGCTGGGCTTTCTAAAGAGCAGCCAGAGTGTATGGTACCCAGTGAATCCTTGTACTTGGCGGCGTTTTGTGCTATCATAGGTAGGCAAGCCAAACGGGGGCCCGCGCCCCTGGCATTATTATGATCAAACAGGAGGTACGCCCGCTTTCACCGGCGGGCGCAGGAGAGAATGAGCGAAGAATGCACCCATGATTGTTCCAGCTGTGGGGCAGACTGCCCGTCCCGGCAGCAGGCCCCCCAGCATGAAGCACCCAACCCCCATAGCAGCGTCAAAAAGGTGATCGGCGTGGTGTCCGGCAAGGGCGGCGTCGGCAAGAGCATGACCAGCGCCCTGCTGGCCTGCGCCATGCGCCGCCGCGGCTATCACTGCGGCATCCTGGACGCCGACATCACCGGCCCGTCCATCCCCAAGCTGTTCGGCATCCATGGCCGCGCCATGGCCGACAACCAGGGCTGCTGGCCCATCCAGAGCCGGATGGGCATTGATGTCATGAGCATCAACCTGCTGGTGGAAAACGAAGAGGACCCCGTGGTCTGGCGCGGCCCCGTCATCGCCGGCGCCGTCAAGCAGTTCTGGACCGATGTGGTCTGGAAGGACGTGGACTTCCTCTTTGTGGATATGCCTCCGGGAACCGGCGACGTTCCTCTGACCGTGTTCCAGAGCCTGCCGGTGGACGGCATCGTGGTGGTGGCCAGCCCCCAGGAACTGGTCAGCATGATTGTGGCCAAGGCCGTCAACATGGCCCAGAAGATGAATGTCCCCATCCTGGGCATCATCGAGAACATGAGCTATCTGGTCTGCCCCGACTGCGGCAAGCACATCTCCCTGTTCGGCGAGAGCCACGTGGAGCAGATTGCCGCCAAGTACGGCCTGAAGGTCCTGGCCAAGATGCCCATTGACCCCTCTCTGGCCGCTCTGGCCGACGAGGGCCGGGTGGAGGCCTACGGCGGAGAGTATCTGGAGGGCGCTGCCGACGCCGTCCAGGCCCTGCTGTAACCCTGTTTTTTCGCTTTGCCCCCGCTGCGGGGCAGGGCGCTGTGTTTCCGGCTTGGTCCGGGCTGTGGGTGCGCTGCGCCCGGCCCGGACGTTTTTGTTTGCCCCCATTCGCTTTACGATCGGAAGCAAATCTTGCTTTTTCGGTTTTATTTTTGGTTTTCTGAAGCGGTTTGAGGTTTTATTCTGTTTTTTTAAATTTTATCACCCCGCTTCTATTGAAAATTTTTCCTGAATGCTTTATAATAATAAAGCACCCCCGCTGCAAAGAGGGAACCGGCTTTTCCCCCGCATCTTCCGCCGCCGGTTGGAGCGGCCGGGGTCTGGCATCTGGTATAGAGCGGCCCGCGGCCCTGCCGCCGGCCTCAGTAGGGAAAGGAGTTTCTGTTATGCTGACAAACGAATACCTCAAGCGTGTTTACGACGGTCTGGCTCAACGCAACGCCCACGAGCCTGAGTTCCTGCAGGCTGTGGCCGAGGTGCTGGAGAGCATCCAGCCCCTGGTGGAGAAGCACCCCGAATATGAGAAGGCCGGCCTCATTGAGCGGCTGGTGGAGCCCGAGCGGATCATCACCTTCCGTGTGCCCTGGGTGGACGACCAGGGCAAGGTCCAGGTCAACCGCGGCTACCGCGTCCAGTTCAACAGCGCCATCGGCCCCTACAAGGGCGGCCTGCGGTTCCATCCGTCGGTCAACCAGAGCATCCTGAAATTCCTGGGCTTTGAGCAGATCTTCAAGAACAGCCTCACCACCCTGCCCATGGGCGGCGGCAAGGGCGGCTCCGACTTTGATCCCAAGGGCAAGAGCGACATGGAAGTCATGCGCTTCTGCCAGAGCTTCATGACCGAGCTGTACCGCCACATCGGCCAGTTTGTGGACTGCCCCGCCGGCGACATCGGCGTGGGCGGCCGCGAGGTGGGCTACATGTTCGGCCAGTACAAGCGTCTGACCAACAGCTTCCAGGGCGGCATGCTCACCGGCAAGGGCCTGACCTTCGGCGGCTCCCTGGTCCGCACCGAGGCCACCGGCTACGGCCTGTGCTACTTCACCGCCGAGGCCCTCAAGTGCATGCGCAACGACAGCTTTGCAGGCAAGACGGTGGTCATCTCCGGCTCGGGCAACGTGGCCATCTATGCCTGCGAGAAGGCCACCCAGCTGGGCGGCAAGGTGGTCACCATGAGCGACTCCAACGGCTACGTCTATGACCCCAACGGCATCGACCTGGATTACGTCAAGGACCTGAAGGAGGTCCGCCGCGGCCGCATCAAGGAGTACGCCGAGACCCATCCCGGCGCCACCTACGTGGCCGACTGCACCCGCATCTGGGAGACCCCCTGCGACATCGCCCTGCCCTGCGCCACCCAGAACGAGATCAACAAGGCTTCGGCTGAGATCCTGGTGAAGAACGGCTGCACCGTGGTGTGCGAGGGCGCCAACATGCCCAGCACCCCCGAGGCCATCGAGGTCTACCTGGCCAACGGCGTCCTGTACGGACCCGCCAAGGCCACCAACGCCGGCGGCGTGGCTACTTCCGGCCTGGAGATGAGCCAGAACAGCGAGCGCCTGAGCTGGAGCTTCGAGGAAGTGGACGCCAAGCTGAAGGGCATCATGGAGGGCATCTTCCACGCCAGCTACGACGCTTCCGTCGAGGTGGGCGCCGAGGGCAACCTGATGGTGGGCGCCAACTGCGCCGGCTTCCTGAAGGTGGCCACCGCCATGCTGGCCCAGGGCATCACCTACTAATCCCCGCTTTTTCGAGAAAAAGCTTGGCAAAAAGCTTCACTGTGTACCATCAAGTTTGCGGGTCTCCGAAGGTTCCGCGGGGCCTTTACGCCCTGGCTCGTTCCCGGCGTTTGCGCCTGCGGCGCGGTATGCAAACACAGCGACCGCGTCCAGTGGACGAAACAGGGAGCTGTGTTTGGCGCCGCGCTCCGGTTTTTGCAAGCGCCGGCCCTGGCGCGCCGCAAAAATCGGCTAAGCGCAAGAGGGCAATAGCCCTTTTTAGCCTGGTTTCTTTGTTTGGTACGCCCTGAAAACCGATAAAATACCTCAACCCCTGCCCATCCTTTGGGCGGGGGTTTTATTGTGTACCATACACTTTCCGGGTCTCCGAAGGTTCCGCGGGGCCGTTACGCCACTCTTGCGCTTAGCCGATTTTTGCGGCGCGCCAGAGATGGCGCTTGCAAAAACCGGAGCGCTGCGCCAAACACAGCTCCCTGCATCGTCCACTGGACGCGGTCGCTGTGTTTGCAGCTCGCCCCCGGCGTTTGCGCCTGCGGCGCGGTACGATGCAAAGTTTCGCGTAGCCTGGTTTCTTCGTTTGGTACGCCTTGAAAGCCTATAAAATACCTCAACCCCTGCCCTACTTATCTGGGCGGGGGTTTTCTGTTGGTGTCGGCTCACTCACGGGCCCCGCGCCCGCCAGAGCGGGCGCTCTCCGCAATCGGAGCGGCGGGCGGTGGTTCACTGCGTCTTTTGCTGCCGCAGGACGAGAGTGGGACGAGGCCCGTTCACAATTTGTTCATGTGCCACTCTCACCACTCCCACCACTCTCACCACTCTCACCACTTCCACCGGCGGATGGGCCAAAGAGGGCCTCCTCCTCCGACAGACGGCGGAAGATATGCACCCGAGAGCCGCTGCTGTACCGGCTGGTATGTTGGATGCAGTCCCGTTCCAGCAGCAGGGGGAACAGTGCTTCCAGCTGGCGGCCTGCCGCCTGGGGCGTATCGGCGGGACACCGGCCGTACAGGGCCGCACATCCCTTCATCAGGCCCACGGCCGTGGCCTGCCACCGGTGGTCGGGGGCCTGGTCCACCCCGCGCCGTATGGTCTGCACCCATAGGTTTTCCTCATAGGCTGCGGCCAGGCGCTGGGTTTCCAGGTCGGCGGCATCCCCCATCACCTCCCACCGGAACCGCTCCTTATTGAACCGGATGGCCAGGTGCTGCTCTTCCACGTCCCGGCCGGTCAGGTGAAAGGCGGTCTCGGCGTCCTGGCGGCTGGCCCGGGCCAGCACGATATTGGTGTCCGCCGCGCCCGACAGGCCGTTGGTGCCGGCGATCCGGTTAAAGGGATCGGAGGTATCCTCCATCTTTCGCAGATGGTGCACCAGCACCAGACACAGCCCCAGCCGGTCGGCCAGCTCTTTCAGCGCGCCGGCGTCCCTGTAGTCCGCCGCATAGGCCCCGCCGGCGGTGCGGTCGGCGTTGGTGCGCACCTTCTGCAGGGTGTCGATCACCACCAGCCTGCAGTCGGGATGCCGCTGGGCAAACAGTTCGATGTTGGCCAGCAGCCCCTCCCCGATGCCGGGGGAGCTGGTCTGGTAATAGAACCCCGGCGGGCAGGGCTGGCCTGCCAGCAGCTTGCACAGACGGTCCTGCAGCCGCCGGGGGCTGTCCTCCAGAGCCAGATACAGACAGCTGGACCGGCTGCACCGGCGTCCCAGCAGCTGGCCGCCCCGGGCGGTCTGGACGCATAGGTCCAGCATCAGCCAGCTCTTGCCGTACTTGGGGGGCGATGCCAATATGGTGAGCCCCTGGGGCAGCAGGCCCTCCACCACATAGTGGATGGCGGGCAGGGTCCGGGCGGTGAGCACCGCCGCCGATTCCCACAGCCCGCCCGACAGCGCCTGTTCCAGAAAGCCCTCCTTGTCGGCCTTGTAGGCCTCCCAGGCGTTGGCCCGGGCCTCCTGGAACCGTTCCAGGGCCAGCCCCCACCCCGGCAGCGGGCTGGAATCCATAGGGTTGGTGGCCCGCAGCTGCAGCGCATGGGTGCGGTCGGCACGGGTGCCCTGGTCGGGACAGTCCCAGCACAGGGCAAAAGCCCGGCTGCTCAGCACCTCGGCCCGGGTCAGCTTCATCAGCTCCTCCAGAAAGCGGTCCTCCTCCATCATGCGTCCTCACCTGCCTTTCGGCTCCGGGCGGGCGCGGTATGGGCGTGATTCATCGATCATCTCTCCTTTCGTTTGACCGGGGATGCTCTCCCCTTTCCGCATCCAGTCTACACCCCGCCCCCTCCGGCGGCCAGTGTGTCCTTTGGGCCGCGGTTTTCTGGCGCTTTTCCCACAGGATGCTGCGTCCCCCGGTGGGAGTGGTGAAAGTGGTGAGAGTGGTGGGAGTGGTGAGAGTGACACATGAACAAATTGTGAACGGGCCGCCGGTTCCATCCGTCTCTCTTGTGGTTTTCGCAGAAAATCCGCGGGCGGGGTGGTGTGTTGTTTGTTGCATCCGTCACTTGAAACTATTTCAATACGCTGTATAATAGATCCAGGGAAACAAAGGTGTTTCCGGCGGGCACGCTATGCCTGTCGGAAACGCCTTTTTTGTTTTTCCCGCCGGCCGGGGATGGTGCCCCGGCGGCCTGCCATTTCAGATACGATAGAAGGATGGGAAAGGAAATGGATCATTTGACCGAACGCACAGCGCCTGCCGGCCTGTATGACCCCCGGTTCGAGCACGATGCCTGCGGCATCGGGGCCGTGGTGGACATCCATGGCCGCAAAACCCACCAGACCGTCAGCGACGCGCTGACCATCGTGGAACACCTGGAGCACCGCGCCGGCAAGGACGCCGAGGGCAAAACCGGCGACGGCGTGGGCATTCTGCTCCAGATCAGCCACCGCTTTTTCTCCAAGGTCGCCGACCGGCTCAACATCGACATCGGCGGCGAGCGGGAATACGGTGTAGGTATGTTTTTCTTCCCCCAGGACGAACACCTGCGGGCCCGGGCCATGAAACTGTTCGAGGTGGTGGCCCGAAAGGAAGGGCTGGAGTTTCTGGCCTGGCGCGCGGTGCCGGTGGCCCCCGACGCCGTGGGCCAGAAGGCCCGGGACTGCATGCCCTCCATCTGGCAGTGCTTCATTAAGAAGCCGGCCAAGGTCAGCAAGGGCATCGACTTTGACCGCCGGCTGTATGTGCTGCGGCGGGTGTTTGAGCAGGCTTCCAGCGGCACCTATGTGGCCAGCCTGTCCAGCCGCACCATCGTGTACAAGGGGATGTTCCTGGTCCACCAGCTGCGGCAGTTCTACCTGGATTTGCAGGACGAGGACTATGAATCCGCCATCGGCATGGTCCACAGCCGCTTTTCCACCAACACCACCCCCAGCTGGATGCGGGCCCACCCCAACCGGTTCATCCTCCACAACGGCGAGATCAACACCATCAAGGGCAACACCGACGCCATGCTGGCCCGGGAGGAGTCCATCTCCTCCCCCATCCTGCAGGAGGACATGAACAAGATTCTCCCCATCGTCAACACCGCCGGCTCCGACTCGGCCATGCTGGACAACACCCTGGAATTCCTGGTGATGAACGGGATGGACCTGCCCCTGGCGGTGATGATCACCATTCCCGAGCCCTGGGAGAACAACCAGAACATCAGCCCCAAAAAGCGGGCGTTCTATCAGTATTACGCCACCATGCTGGAGCCCTGGGACGGCCCGGCGGCCATCCTGTTCTCGGACGGCGACGTGGTGGGCGCGGTGCTGGACCGCAACGGCCTGCGGCCCAGCCGCTACACCATCACCCGGGACGGCCGGGTGATCCTGTCCTCGGAGGTGGGGGTTCTGGACTGCCCGCCCGAGAACGTCCTGGTGAAAGACCGGCTGCGCCCCGGCAAGATGCTGCTGGTGGACACGGTCAAGGGCGAAGTGGTGGACGACGAGCAGCTGAAAGAAGCCTATGCCGCCCGGGAGCCCTACGGCGAGTGGATTGACCGGTGCCTGGTGCAGCTGAGCAGCCTGAAAATTCCCAACCGGAAGGTTCCCTCCTACACCCCCGACCAGCTCACCCGGCTGGAAAAGGCCTTTGGCTACAGCTACGAGCAGATTCACGAGCTGCTTCTGCCCATGGCCCGCCAGGGCGCGGAGCCCAGCGGCGCCATGGGAGCCGACACCCCCCTGGCGGTGCTCAGCAGCCGTCACCCGCCCCTGTTCAGCTATTTCAAGCAGATGTTCGCCCAGGTCACCAATCCGCCCATCGACGCCATCCGGGAAAAGGTGGTCACTTCCACCAGCGTCTATATCGGGGCCCACGGCAACCTGCTGGAGGACCGGCCCGAAAACTGCAAGGTGCTCAAGGTCCACAACCCCATTCTCAGCGAGACCGACCTGCTGAAAATCCAGGCCATGAACGTGCCGGGGTTCAAGGTAGCCACCGTCTCCATCAACTACTACAAGAACACCAGCCTGGAAAAAGCCATCGACCGGGTGTTCCTGGAGGTGGACCGGGCCTATAAGGACGGGGCCAACATCATCATCCTGTCCGACCGGGACATCGACGAATACCATGTGGCCATTCCCAGCCTGCTGGCGGTGTCGGCGGTGAGCCAGTACCTGGTCCGCACCAAAAAGAGCACCGCCCTGGCCCTGATTCTGGAGAGCGCCGAGCCCCGGGAAGTCCATCACTTTGCGGCCCTGCTGGGTTACGGCGCCTGCGCCGTCAACCCCTACCTGGCCCATGAGGCCATCGGCCAGCTGATCGGGGACGGCCTGCTGAACAAGGATTTTTATGCCGCGGTGCAGGACTACGACAACGCCGTCCTGAACGGCATCGTCAAGATTGCCTCCAAGATGGGCATTTCCACCATCCAGAGCTACCAGGGCAGCCAGATTTTCGAGGCGGTGGGCATCTCCAAAGAGGTCATCGACAAGTATTTCACCGGCACCGTCAGCCGTGTGGGGGGCATTGGGCTGGAGGAGATCCAGGCCGACGTGGAGGCCCGGCATTCCGCCGCCTTCGACCCCCTGGGACTGGACATCAATATGCAGCTGGCCTCCAGCGGCGACCACAAGTACCGCGCCGGCGGCGAAGATCACCTGTTCACCCCCCAGACCATCCACCTGTTCCGGAAGGCCTGCTTTGAGAACGATTACGATGCCTTCAAACAGTTCACCCGGGCGGTGGACCAGATGGGCGACAACGGCGTCCACCTGCGCAGCCTGCTGGAGTTCGCCTATCCTCAGGAGGGAGGCATCCCTCTGGAAGAGGTGGAGCCGGTGTCCTCCATCCTCAAGCGGTTCAAGGGTGCGGCCATGAGCTACGGCGCCCTCAGCAGCGAGGCCCACGAGACCATTGCCCTGGCCTTCAACCAGATCGGGGCCCGCAGCAACACCGGCGAGGGCGGCGAGCCCCCCGAGCGGTACCACAGCCCCAGCAACTCCAAGATCAAACAGGTGGCCTCGGCCCGGTTCGGCGTCACCAGCCAGTACCTGGTGTCGGCGGAGGAAATCCAGATCAAGCTGGCCCAGGGCGCCAAGCCCGGCGAGGGCGGCCAGCTGCCCGGCAGCAAGGTCTATCCCTGGATTGCCCGCACCCGCCACAGCACCACCGGCGTGGGGCTGATCTCTCCCCCGCCCCACCACGATATCTATTCCATCGAGGACCTGGCCCAGCTGATTTACGACCTGAAGAACGCCAACCGGGACGCCCGGATCAACGTAAAACTGGTCAGTGAGGCCGGCGTGGGCACCATCGCCGCCGGCGTGGCCAAGGGCGGCGCCCAGGTGATTCTGGTGTCGGGCTACGACGGCGGCACCGGCGCAGCCCCCCGCACCTCCATCCAGAATGCGGGCCTGCCCTGGGAGCTGGGCATCGCCGAGACCCATCAGACCCTGATCCTCAACGGCCTGCGGACCCGGGTGCGGATCGAGAGCGACTCCAAGCTGCTGAGCGGCCGGGATGTGGCCATCAGCTGCATGCTGGGCGCAGAGGAATTCGGCTTCGGCACCAGCCTGCTGATGGCCGAGGGCTGCGTCATGATGCGGGTGTGCAACCTGGACACCTGCCCCATGGGCATCTGCACCCAGAACCCCGAGCTGCGCAAGAACTTCATGGGTAAGCCGGAGTATATCATCCATTACCTGACCTTTGTGGCCTCCGAGCTGCGGGAGTATATGGCGAAGCTGGGTGTGCGCACCATCGACGAGCTGGTGGGCCGCACCGACCTGCTGCGGGTGAAGCCCGCCGCCGGCCGGGCCGTCAAACTGAATCTGGAGTCCATCCTCCACAACCCCGCCATTGAGAATCTGAACGTGCACTATCAGCCCGCCGATGCCTACGACTTTCACCTGGAACAGACCCTGGACATGCGGGTGCTGATGAAGAAATTCCGCCTGAACAGCAAGAATCCCCAGACGGTGGATGTAGCGGTGTCCAACACCGACCGGGCTTTCGGCGCCATCTTTGGCAGCGAAATCACCCGGAAATACGGCAACGCCCTGCCCGACGATACCTTTACGGTGCGGTGCACCGGGGCCGGCGGCCAGAGCTTCGGCGCCTTCATTCCCAAGGGCCTGACCCTCCGCCTCACCGGCGACTGCAACGACTATCTGGGCAAAGGCCTGTCGGGCGGCAAGATCATCGTCCGGCCCCCCGAGGGGATGGCATCCCGTCCCGAGGACAACATCATCACCGGCAACGTGGCCCTGTACGGCGCCACCGGCGGCACAGCGTTTTTGTCGGGCGTGGCCGGCGAGCGGTTCTGCGTCCGCAATTCGGGAGCCACGGCGGTGGTGGAAGGCGTGGGCGACCACGGCTGTGAGTATATGACCGGCGGCACGGTGGTGGTCCTGGGCCCCACCGGCAAGAACTTTGCGGCCGGCATGACCGGCGGCATCGCCTACGTTCTGGACGAAAACTGGGACTTCTACCAGCGGGTCAACAAGGAGACGGTCAGCCTGGAGCCGGTGGAGCACAAGCACGACGTGGCCGCCCTGAAAGAGCTGATCCGGGCCCATGTGGAGGCCACCGGCAGTCCCCGGGGCCAGGAAATCCTGGATCAGTTCAGCGACTACCTGCCCAAGTTCAAGAAGGTCCTGCCCTACGATTACGACCGGATGCTTCGGATCATCGCCTCCATGGAGGAGCGCGGCCTGGACGGCGAGCAGGCCCAGATCGAAGCCTTCTACGCCCAGCAGAAAGTCAAGTGAGGGAGGGAACCTATCATGGGCAAAACCACAGGATTTATGGAGTTTGAGCGCAAAGTCAGCGCCGACGCCGAGCCCCTGGCGCGGCTGGAGCATTACAACGAGTTTCATGCTTTCCTCTCCCGGGAGGAGCAGCAGACCCAGGCGGGCCGCTGCATGGACTGCGGGGTCCCCTTCTGCCAGGCGGGGCTGATGATCGGCCCGGCGGCGTCGGGATGTCCCCTGCACAACCTGATTCCCGAGTGGAACGAGCTGGTGTGGCAGGGCAAATGGGAGCTGGCGCTGCGGCGGCTTCTGGCCACCAACCGGTTCCCTGAGTTCACCAGCCGGGTCTGCCCGGCCCTGTGTGAAGCGGCCTGCACCTGCGGCAGCGTCACCGGCAGCCCGGTGACGGTGCGGGAGAACGAGCACGCCATCATCGAGACCGGCTACGCCAAGGGCTGGATGAAGCCCGCCCCGCCTCCGGCCCGCACCGGCAAGAGCGTGGCGGTGATCGGCAGCGGCCCGGCGGGCCTGGCGGTAGCGGAATATCTGAACCGGCGGGGCCACAGCGTCACCGTCTACGAGCGGGAGGACCGGCCCGGCGGCCTGCTGATGTACGGCATCCCCAACATGAAGCTGGAGAAAGAGGTCATCGAGCGGCGCATCCGGATCATGCAGGCGGAGGGGATCGAGTTCCTCACCGGGATGGATGTGGGCCATACGGTGGACGCTGCCGAGGTGGCGGCCCACTACGACGCAGTGGTGCTCTGCTGTGGAGCCAAGCGGCCCCGGGACCTGAACGTTCCGGGCCGGGATGCCCAGGGGGTCTGCTTTGCGGTGGATTACCTGACCAGCGTCACCCGGAGTCTGCTGGACTCGGACCTGTCGGACGGCAAAGCCATTTCGGCGGCGGGGAAAAACGTTCTGGTGATTGGCGGCGGTGACACCGGCAACGACTGCCAGGGCACCGCCCTGCGCCAGGGCTGCACCGACCTGCTGGCCCTGGAGATGATGCCGGAGCCTCCCGCCCAGCGCACCGCATCCAATCCCTGGCCCGAATGGCCCCGGGTGAAGAAGACGGATTACGGTCAGGTGGAGAGTCTGGCCCGGCTGGGCAAAGATCCCCGGGCCTACCAGACCACGGTTCAGGAGTTCCTGACCGACGAGGAAGGCAAGCTGTGCGGGGCGGTCATTGCCCGGCTGCGGCCCGAGCGGGACCCGGAGACGGGGCGCACGTCGATGGTGCCCACCGGGGAAACCTTTACCTACGAGTGTCAGCTGGCGCTGATTGCGGCGGGTTTTGTGGGCTGCGAGCCCTATGCAGCTGAGGCTTTCGGGGTGAATCTGAACGCCCGGGGCTGTGCCGACGCACCCGATTACCGAACCAGCGCGGACAAAATCTTTGCCTGCGGCGACATGCGCCGGGGCCAGAGCCTGGTGGTCTGGGCCCTGCGTGAAGGCCGCGACTGTGCCGCCCAGGTGGACCAGTACCTCATGGGCTACACCAACCTACTTTTCTGAAGAAAAGTAGGCAAAAGACTTTTCACTGTGTACCATCAAGTTGGCGGGTCTCCGAAGGTTCCACGGGACCTTTACGCCCCGGCTCCCTTGTTACGTTTGCGCCTGCGGCGCAGTGCGATACAAAGTCCATTTTAGCTCGCTTTTTTCAACCGGTATGCTCTGACAATCTATAAATAAAATAACCCTCGCCCTCTACCGGGGCGGGGGTTTCACTGTGTACCATGAAGTTTGCGGGTCTCCGAAGGTTCCACGGGACCTTTACGCCCCGGCTCGCTCGTTGCGTTCGGCAACGTAGGCGAGGCGCTGCCTGTGGCAGAAACAGCCGAGCCGGAGTTGGGGCAAGCACACCGAAGCGCGGCCAGTGGACGATGCAGCGAGGTGTGTTTGGCTGCGCAGCCGAGGCGCTGTCTGCGGCAGAAACAGCCGAGGCGGAGCAGGGACAGCGGTCTGTCTTTTGCGAGAGCGCGGCGACGCTCGAAGCAAAAGCAGGGCACCGCAACCCGGAGCAGCGCTCCAATTTTTACAAGGGCATTCATGCCCGCAGAAAAAATTGGCTAAGCACAAGAGAACAAAGCCTGTTTTGACTTAATTCTATTACCCGGTACGCCCTAAAAAAACTATAACAAAACCCCCGCTTCTCAAAAAGAGGCGGGGGTTTTCTGTTGGTGTGGGTTTGCTCATGAGCCCCGCGCCCGCCAAAGCGGGCGCTCTCAGCAATCGGAGCGGCGGGCAAAAGCCGTTAAGAAAAACACCCGTGCCGCCGTTTGAGGCTCTCTAAGTTTAAACGGGCCAGGCATGACAGTGTTTTTTAGGCTTTTGAACGCCGCGACTTCCTCATTTGGGTCCAGGGCAGCTTTGGCCCGGCGCGTCCAGTGGACGAAACAGCCGGGCCGAAGCTGGCGCAGCGCTCCGGTTTTTGCAAGCGCCCTCCGCGGCGCGCCGCAAAAATCGGCTAAGCGCAAGAGGCCTGGTCGTTAGGGAGGGGGAGTCGAAACCCCCTCCCTGGCCCTCTGGCCCCAGCGGAGCGGACAAAGACGAAAAAGAAAAAAGTGTTAAAGGTGGGGCGGCGGATGCTTGCAAAACCGGAGTACTGCCTCAGTCGGTATCCACGCCGCTGGTGTCGATGTCCTCCTCGGTCAGGGCGCCGCCCGCATCCGGGACGGTATCGGGGGTGGTGGTGATCTGGACATCCCGGTCGGCAGCAATATACACCACAATGGTGCTGCCTGCCTCCACCATGGTGCCCGGCTCCACGCTGCAGGCCACCACGCAGCCCGACGCATACGACCCGTCGTTCACCACCATGAAGCAGCTGGGCACCAGGCCCCGGCTTTCCAGCTCCCGGATGGCTCCCTCCTGGGTGAAACCGATGGTATTGGGCATTTCCACCATCTGGGGGCCCTTGCTGATGACCAGGCGGATGGTGGAGTTTTCCCCTTCGGTGATGGCGGTGCCGGGGGCGGGGTCCTGGGTCAGGACGGTGCCCGCCGGGGCGCTGTCGCTGTATTCTTCGGTGACGTAGAACAGATAGATGCCGGTGTATTCCCGGTTGTTCTGAATCTGGGAATAGCTCATCCCCACAAAGTTGGGGACGTAGTTCACCGTCACAACGCTGGGTGCGCTGGTGGACTCGGAGGGGGCAGTCTGGTCGGCGGGAGGCTGGCTGCGGCCCAGCAGGCTCCACAGCGTCAGCAGGGTCAGCACCGCCAGCAAAACCAGAATGCCGGTCAGAATGGCCGTCAGGGTCAGAGCGGGCTTCTGCTTTTTCTCCCGCGCCTTGCGGCGTCCGGCCGCATGGACGGTGCGGGCTTCCTCCTCCGCCGCCGACGGCGAGGACAGGGCCCGGCTCAGCTGGGGCACCGTCTGAATCCGGCGGGCCGGGTCCAGCTGCAGGCCCAGGGCCAGCGCTTCCGATACATAGGGCGGCACCGCCGGGTTGACGGTGCGGGCTTTGGGGTTGGAGTCGGTGACCATCCGCTGGGCGGCCGGCACCGGGCTCTGGCCGCACACCATCCGGTACAGCACCGCCGACAGGCTGTACACGTCGGTGTAGCGGCCCTCAAACTCCACAGCCGAATACTGTTCCGGGGCCGAATATCCCTCATACAGCTGGCCGTGCAGGCCGCTGCCTGCCGTCCGCAGGCCGATGGTGGCGTAGCCGGTCAGCCGGGCCCGGCCATTGTCCAGCACCCGGATGTTCTCAGGGCAGATGCCCCGGTGAACCAGCCCCACCTGATGCATGGCGGCCACCCCGTTGAACACCGGCTGCAGCATGGCGCAGGCCTCCTCGGGGGTGATGGTGCGGCGCTGCTTGTCCAGCCACTGGTCCAGCGGCACGCCGCCGGGGTTTTCCAGGACGGCATAGACGGTGTTGTTGGCCTCCACCACATCCAGCACCGCCTCCAGGCCGGTGGCCGGGGTGATCCGCTGGATGGACCGGTACAGGTCGGCGAAATCCATTCGGGTGGTCTTGAGCAGCACCTCGCTGCCGGGCTTGGCCCGCAGCTGACAGTCGCTGCCCCGCTCCGCCGACAGGGTGATGGGCAGGTATTCCTTGATGGTCACCCGGAACCGGCCCCGGTTTTCCACGCCGCGATAGAGGATGCCTTCGCCGTCGATGCTCAGCATCTCCCCCACCGTGTACCGGCCCGCCAGCAAAGTGCCCACCGGCAGGGCCCCCGCCGGATTCCGCCCGGCAAAGCTCCGCCGGCAATGGGGACAGCTGGCGGCCCCCTCGGTCAGTTCGGCCCGGCAGTACGGGCAAAGGATCTTCTGCGGTTCCATCTGCGCTCCCCCTCTCCGGTGGTTTGTGTTGATTTATCAACCTGTAGAAAAAGTCCAGACCGGACGACAAGTGCGTACGGTCTGGACACATACAGGGAAATTGCCCGCAGAGAGTGTGCGAGCCCATCAGGGCGAGTGCGCGGTTCTGCGGGCAATTTTGTCCCCTGGGCAGCGGCGGCAACCGCATCCAGTGGATGAATCAGGGAGCCGCCGCTGGCGCAGCGCTCCGTTTTTGCAAGCGCCGCTACGGCGCGCTGCAAAAATCGGCTAAGCGCAAGAGGGATATACCAGGGGGAAGGAATTTCTGACCTGCGCAGGCAGGCAGAAATGGGTTCCCCCTGGAGCGTGTCACAGACACGCTTCATCCGGGCCAAAGCCACGGCCCGGCTTGTGTGTGCGGATTATTCCGGCAGGTCCTCTTCGTTCTCCAGACTGTGCCAGACGTTCTGGACGTCGTCATCCTCCTCCAGAGCATCCAGCAGCTTGCCCATCAGCTTGAGCTGATCGGGGTCGGTCAGCCGGGTGGTGGTCATGGGCACCATGGCCAGGTCGGCCGAGATGAACTCATAGCCCTTGGCCTCCAGTGCGTTGCACACGGCCGAGAAGCTGTCGGGATCGGTGGTGATCTCGGCGGCGTCCTCGCCTGCGTCGAAGTCCTCGGCGCCGGCGTCCAGAGCGTCCATCATGGCCTCGTCGGCGTCCTTGTCCTCCAGCGAGATGTCAATGACGCCCTTCTGGGTGAACAGGAAGCCCACACAGCCCAGTGTGCCCAGATTGCCGCCGTTTTTATCAAAATAGTGGCGCAGGTCGGCAGCGGTACGGTTGCGGTTGTCGGTCAGGGTTTCCACCATGACGGCCACACCGCCGGGGCCGTAGCCCTCGTAGTTGATGGCTTCGTACTCGGTCTTGTCGCCGCCCTCGGCCTTCTTGATGATGCGCTGGATGTTATCGTTGGGAACATTCATCCGCTTGGCCTTGCTGATCAGGTCGGCCAGCTTGCCGTTCGAGGCGGGGTCAGGGCCGCCGTTGCGGACCGCGACACTGATCTCGCGGCCGATCTTGGTAAAGACTTTGGCGCGGGCGCCGTCGGTCTTTTCCTTCTTGCGCTTGATGTTGTTCCATTTGCTGTGTCCTGACATGGGATTGAGCCTCCTAGCTGTATCTTTCACGTGCCGCCCCGATGCCAGCCGACCCGGCGCGGCGTGTCCTTTCCCTCTGGTGAAGTCCTGAAGGTATCTTTCATCAGACTTTCTTATCAATTTTAGCACAAACTGGTTCTTTCTTCAAGCGCCAGTTTGGCCGCCGCCTCAGCCCAGCAGCCGCAGGGCCTTGGGATAGTGGTTTTTCACCCGTCCCCCCGACACCTTGCCGCCGCCCAGGGGGCAGCCGTCCACCGTCACGCAGCACCAGCCGTCTTTGGCCGATGCGGCCTCGATCTCCTGCCCCAGCAGGTAGGCCCGGCAGCGGGGATCGCTGCGGGTCAGGGCCTCTGTATTGACGCACTCTTTGCCGAAGGCGGTGAACAGGTGATGTCCCGGCACAAATCGTCCCTTCTGGACGGTGCCGGCCAGCACCCCCGCCCGCAGGATATGCAGGCCCAGGGCCGGGCAGACCGGGGGCAGCAGCACCGATTCTCCCAGCACCACGGCGGGCTTATCCGCCAGGGCGGGGAAAAACTGGGCGGCAAAATCCTTCCACGCCGCCAGCATCTGCCCTGCCGGGACGGGTTCCGGCTTTCCGCCCCGGGGACTGCGGCCCGCAGGGGTGCGGTTTTTCCCTTTGGGGGCGGAGGATTTGCGGTCGGGCTGGGGCTTCTGGAGCCGGGCCAGCCACACCTCCTCCTCGGCGGCCCGCTGGGCGGGATCGGTGGCCCCCGCCTTCACCAGACGGGCCATAAAATGCCCTTCGCCCCCCTGGCAGGGCCAGATCCGGCGGACCAGGCTCACATCCAGAGGCAGGCCGCCGGTGCGGTTTTCCTCTCCCGGGCTGCCGAAGGGCGCAAAAGCCCGTTCCATCACGTCGGCCAGGGCAAATTCCGGGTGCCGGGCCAGAAAGGCCGCCACCTGGCCCTCGTCCTCCTCGGGGGCAAAGGTACAGGTGGAGTAGACGATCTCGCCGCCGGGAGCCAGAGCCGCCGCGGCGCTGTCCAGAATGGAGGAGCCCAGGGCGGCGCACTGGGCCACCAGGGCCGCCGAATGCTGGGCCAGGGCGGCGGGCTCCTTGCGGAACATGCCCTCGCCCGAGCAGGGGGCGTCCACCAGAATCCGGTCGAAGAACTCGGGCAGGGCCGCCGCAATCCGCTCGGGGCTCTCGTTCAGAACCACCGCGTTGGCCACTCCCATACGCTCCAGGTTGCTCTTGAGGATTTCGGCCCGGGCGGCCACGTATTCGTTGGCGATCAGCAGGCCCTCCCCCGCCAGGGCGGCGGCCAGCTGGCTGGTTTTGCCTCCCGGCGCGGCGCACAGATCCAGCACCCGCATCCCCGGCCGGACCCCCAGCAGGGGGGCCGCCGACGAGGCCGAGGGCTCCTGGGAATAGAATACCCCCGCATGGTGCCAGGGGTGCCGCCCCGGCTTGAAGTCCTCTTCCTGCACCAGGAACCCCGCCCCGCAGAAGGGGGAAGGCGTCACGGCAAAGCCGGCCCCGGCTGCGAAATCCGCCGGGGACATCCGCAGCGGCGAGACGGTAACCCCCCGGGCGGCCTGAGCCGCCGGCGGGGCGTACAGCTCCTCATAGCGGGAACCCAACAAAGCCCGCTCCCGCTGTTCAAAGTATTCGGTCGGCAAGAAAATCTCCCCCTTGTGCCCTTGCGGCAGATGTATAAAGCCGTCGCAAACGGCCAAACTATGACCAGCGGGGGCAGCCGTCCCCGCAGGAAATGCGACCACAACCTGACCACAATCCGAAAGGAGCAATCAAATCATGGAAAATCGCAGCAACAACGTCAAGCAGTCCGGCGCCCAGTCCAGCACCCACAGCAACCGTGCGTCCAACAGCCGCACCACCAGCTCCACCAACGAGCACAAGCACCCCAACCAGTACACCAAGGGCGCTGACGACGAGGGCGCACAGAACGCCAAGTCCACCAAGACCAGCAGCAAGAACTGCCGCTGATTCCCCGGCTTTGGTCCGGGAGCGTAACCCGTTTCCGGGCGCATCTTCCCTTCCCTGACCTTTCACACACCTGAAAAGCCCGCTGCCTCCCCTTCACGGATTCCCGTGCGGGAAGCAGCGGGCTTTTTCCGTCGGGATGGCGGGCCCTCTGGGGGTCAGGGTCAGCTGCCGGGCGCGGCGGGGTCATACCCCGCCCACAGCGCCTCGAACAGCTCGCCGATGCGGGCGGTGTTCCCCTGGAGGTACAGCCAGCCCAGCAAACACTCAAAGCCGGTGGAGGCCCGGTATTCCTGGGGTGTGGCGTGCTTGGAGACGGCGGCGCGGCTGGCGTTGCGGCCCCGCTTGAACATCTCCAGCTCCTCCGTGGTGAACAGAGGCTCCAGCAGCTGCTCCTCCCGGAACTGGGCCCGGGCGGATACATATTTGATCTTTTCGGCGTTCAGGCGGCCGGGAGCCAGCCGGTGATATTCCACCAGCCGCCGGCGCACCAGCAGTTCCAGCACGCTGTCCCCCACAAAGGCCAGGGCCAGGGGGCTGATCTCACGCAGGTCGATCTTTTCCGCGGGTGTCTTGTCCATGGCGCTGCCCTCCGGTTAGAAGATATAGTCGAACTGATAATCGCCGATGAGGATGGTGTCGTTTTCCTCCACGCCCTTGTCCACCAGGGCGTCCAGGATGCCGCTCTCCCCCAGCTGCCGCTGGAAGAACTGCAGGCTCTCGTAGTCGTCCACGTTGCTGCCGGCCAGAATCCGCTCCAGCCAGGGAGCGTCGATGGACCAGCGGTGGGCCTCCAGCCGGGTGATGGTGAAGCTGCGGTCGTCGGGCTTGACCTCCGGCTTTTTGTACTCGGTCGCAAAGACCGGCACCGGCGGGATATCCTTCAGACGGTTGTACACCAGGCCGGGCAGGGCCTTGACCCCCTGCATGGTGGCCGCCGAGATGGGCACAAAGGTCAGACCCTTGGCCTCCACATACTGGCGGAAGGCCTCGATCTGTTCCTCGGTGGCCAGGTCGCACTTGTTGCCCACCACAATCTGGGGCCGCTGGGCCAGGGCCGGGCTGAACCGCTCCAGCTCCTGGTTGATCTTCTCAAAGTCGTCCATGGGGTCCCGGCACTCGCTGCCCGAGACGTCCACCACATGGAGCAGCAGACGGCACCGCTCCACATGGCGCAGGAAATCGTGGCCCAGGCCCACGCCCTCGCTGGCGCCCTCGATCAGGCCGGGGATGTCGGCGCAGACAAAGCTGGCGCCCTCACCCACCGACACCACGCCCAGCGTGGGCACCAGGGTGGTAAAGTGGTAGTTGGCGATCTTGGGCCGGGCGGCGCTGATGGTGGAAATCAGGGTGGACTTGCCCACGTTGGGGAAGCCGATCAGGCCCACGTCGGCGATCAGCTTCAGCTCCAGGGTGACCTGGATGTCCTCGCCGGGCATGCCGGGCTTGGCGAACTTGGGCACCTGGCGGGTGGGGGTGGCGAAATGGGCGTTGCCATAGCCGCCCCGGCCGCCCTTGGCCACCACCACGGGGTCGTGGGTGGACAGGTCGGCAATGACCAGGCCGCTGGCGGTGTCCTTGATGACGGTGCCCATGGGCACCTTGATGATGAGGTCGGGGGCGTTGGCGCCGTGGCAGTTGCTGCCCCGGCCCGGGCCGCCCTCCTGAGCGGTGTACTTGCGCTTATAGCGGAAATCCATCAGGGTGGTCAGGTGATCGTCCACCACAAAGATGATGTCGCCGCCGCGGCCGCCGTCGCCGCCGTCGGGGCCGCCCGCCGCCACGAACTTTTCCCGGTGGAAGCTGACCGCCCCGTCGCCGCCCTTGCCCGCGTGGAGCCAGATGGTGGCGATATCAATGAAATTTGTCTGTGCTGCCATGTGTTTCTCCTTTATTCTGCCGCAGGTGAGCGGGCCGGCGCCCGGGCTGCGGAGATTCTGCTCTCAGCATTCCCCTGCATCCGGGGCGTCATCCAAACTCTCTTACACATAAAAGAGCCGGGCCAAACGGTCCGGCTCTTCGATCTGCAGTTTGTCAGGTCCTTGGGAAGTTACTGCTTGACGCTGCACTTCTTGCCGGACTTGCCCACGCGCTCAAAACGGACGGTGCCGTCCACCAGAGCGAACAGGGTGTCATCGCTGCCCTTGCCAACGTTCTCACCCGGCTGAATGTGGGTGCCGCGCTGCCGGACCAGGATGTTGCCAGCCAGAACCTTCTGCCCATCGGCACGCTTCACGCCCAGACGCTGGGCCATGGAGTCGCGGCCGTTCTTGGTGCTGCCTACGCCTTTCTTGTGTGCCATTGTATACTTCCTCCTTAGCCGTTGATCGCAGTGATCTCAACCTTGGTGTAGGGCTGACGATGGCCCATGCGGCGAGCACTGTGCTTCTTGGGACGATAGGTGATGATGTTCAGCTTTTTGCCCTTGCCATTCTTGATGACCTTGGCAGTGACCGAAGCACCCTCCACGACGGGAGCGCCCACCTTCACCGAGCCTTCCTCGCCCACAGCGAGGACCTGATCGAACTTCACTTCGGAGTCAGCCTCAACGTCCAGCTTTTCAATGTAGACGATGTCGCCCTGCTCCACGCGGTACTGCTTACCGCCGGTAACAATGATTGCGTACATGTGTTTCATCCTTTTCTGTGTACTCGCTGGCTGTCAAGGCAGGCCCGCATCCGGGCCATTTTGGGCGCCCACGCCAAGCGGCTGATATAGTATACCAGAAAATCGGGGGCATTGCAAGGGGTTTTTCGGATTTTCCGGCGAATCTTTTCGCCTTGCAGCGTGGTTTCGGCGGGGAGCCGTCCCGGCCGGCCGCCGGGCCCGGGGTTTCCCAGTCAAAAACGGCCGCCCTGTGGAATCTCCACCCGGGCGGCCGTCTTCAGAGTGTCATGCAGAGGCTCAGACTTTCAGGCTCTCGCCATTGGTGGCGATGACTTCCTTGTACCAGTCAAAGCTCTTTTTGCGCCAGCGGGCCAGGGTGCCGGTGCCGTCGCTGTTCAGGTCCACGTAGATCATGCCGTAGCGCTTTTTGATCTCGGCGGTGGAGCAGGAAATCAGGTCGATGCAGCCCCAGGCGGTATAGCCCATCACGTCCACCCCGTCGTGCAGCGCCTCGCTGACCTGGACCAGGTGGTCGTTCATATACTTGATGCGGTAGTCGTCCTCCACCGTGAAGCCGCCCTTGCCGTCCGGCACCAGGGTGTCGTTGGCGCCCAGGCCGTTCTCGGCGATGAACAGGGGCTTCTGGTAGCGGGCGTAGAGCCGGTTCAGGGTATAGCGCAGGCCCTGGGGATCGATCTGCCAGCCCCACTCACTGACCTTAGAGTAGGGATTGCGCTTGAGGTTGGTGGTCATGTTGCTGCCGGTGGGCTCGCCCTTGGTGGGGTCGGCCGAAGCGCAGTTGCTGGAATAGTAGCTGAAGGAGACAAAGTCCACCGTATGGGTCAGGGCCTCCCGGTCGGCGTCGGTGATCTCCAGCTGAACCCCCTTCTCCTCAAACAGCCGCTTGGCAAAATAGGGGTAGGCGCCCCGGGCCTGGACGTCGGCAAACAGGTAGTTTTCGTCGTCCAGACGCATCACCTCGATGATGTCGTCGGGGTTGGGGGACAGCGGATAGATGGTCACCGCCAGAATCATGCAGCCCACCTTGTAGTTGGGGTCGATCCGGTGGGCCAGCTCCACCGCCCGGGCGCTGGCCACCAGCTCGTGGTGGATGGCCTGGTACAGGTCCTGGTTGCTCAGCTGGGCCTTGGGGGTCAGGATGGCCCCGCTCATGAAGGGCTGATGCAGGATGGAGTTGATCTCATTGAAGGTGACCCAGTACTTCACCTTCCCCTTGTACCGCTCAAACAGCACCTGGCAGTATTTCAGGTACAGGTCAATCATGATGCGGTTGCTCCAGCCGTTGTACTTTTTGGCCAGGGCCAGAGGGGTCTCGTAGTGGGAGATGGTGATGAGGGGCTCGATGCCGTACTTGAGGCACTCGTCGATGACCGCGTCATAGAACTTCAGGCCGGCCTCGTTGGGCACAGCCTCCTCCCCGGTGGGGAAGATGCGGCTCCAGGCGATGGAGAACCGGTAAACCTTGAACCCCATCTCGGCGAACATGGCGATGTCCTCTTTGTAGCGGTGGTAGTAGTCGATACCCTTCAGCTTGAGGTTGTCGGGGGTGGGGCCGTCGGTGATGACCTTGAACCCCTTGGGCAGGACGTCCTGGATGGACAGGCCCTTGCCGTCCTCGTCATAGGCGCCCTCGCACTGGTTGGCGGCGGTGGCGCCGCCCCACAGGAAATTTTTCGGGAAATACATAGGCTGCAAGCTCCTTCTTTTAGAGAATCAGGCGTTTTCCTGGCCTTCCACGGGGTCCTTGTACAGGATGAAGGACACCACGAAGCCCACCACAAAGGCGATGGCTGCGCCGGCGCAGGCAAAGTAGAAGTTGCTCATGGGTGCATCCAGGCCAATGTAGCTGGGCAGGGTCAGCAGGCCCGGCGAACCGCCGGAGTAGTTCTTGGTGTTCATCAGGCCCATGAAGAAGCCGCCCACACCGCCGCCCACCATGGCGGCGATCATGTTGGTGCGGATCTTCATGGTGACGCCGTACAGCACCGGCTCGGTGATGCCGCAGACGGCGGTGATGCCGGTGGAGGAGGTCAGCTCCTTCAGCTCCATGTTCTTGGTCTTAAAGGAGACAGCCAGAGCGGCGGCGCCCTGAGCGATGTTGGAAGCCAGCTGGCCCGGGTAGATGATGGTGTCGAAGCCGATGGTCATACGGTTGTTGATGCCAATGGGGGTCAGAGCGTGGTGGGTGCCGGTCATGACCAGGAAGGGCAGCAGCGCGCCGATGATGGTGGGAGCCAGCCAGGGAGCGATGGCGCTCAGGCCGTTGATGGCGGAGGCCAGGATGTTGGAGATCACGTAGCCAATGGGGCCCAGGACGCACAGGGTGGCGATGCCCACCACCAGCATGGTGATCAGAGGTGCGGTGAAGAAGCGGACCGCCTTGGGTGCAAACTTGTTGGCCAGAGGCTCCACCTTGGACATCAGCAGCACACCCAGCAGGATGGGAATGACCGAGGAGGAGTAGGTGGCGTTGTAGATGGGCAGGCCAAAGACGGTGATGGCGTCACCGGTCTCCTTGGAGGCGGTGACCATGCTGACAAAGTTGGGGTGGATGAGGATGCCGCCCAGCATCATGGCCAGGTAGGGGTTGCAGCCCAGCTTTTTGGCGGCCGAGTTGGCCAGCAGGATGGGCAGGAAGTAGAAGGTGGCGTCGGCCATGAAGTTGATGACCTGGTAGGTGCTGGAGGCGCTGTCCACCAGCTTGAAGGCCACCAGGATGGCCAGAACGGCCTTCAGCATACCGGCGGCGGTCAGCGGGGGCAGGATGGGGGTGAAGATGCCGGTGATGGTGTCGATCAGGCGGCTGACGAAGGAGCCCTCCTGCTTGGCGGGAGCGGCGGAGCCGCCCTCCAGATTGTGGAGCTGGGCCGCCACTTTCTCATACACCTGGGTGACCTCGGCGCCGATGATGACCTGATACTGGCCGTTGGCCGAGGTGACGCCCACCACGCCCGGGGTGCTGCGGATGGCCTCGGTGTCGGCCTTGCTCTCGTCCTTCAGATTGAAGCGCAGGCGGGTGATGCAGTGGGTGACGTTGGCGATGTTGGCCTCACCGCCTACCAGGGCGATGATCTTTTTGGCCAGCTCGTCGTAGTTTCCTTTTTTAGCCATGTACAATTCCTCCTGAGAGTCTGGTTGTACCGTGATGCTCAGGCGGCTGCGGCCCAGTTCTGCCGCCGCCACGCCGGGCACCCCGCGTACCGATGCGAGATCCACCATACTGCGGTCCTTGACGGTGATATACAGCTTGTCTCCGCTGGCCTGCCAACGGCCCACGTTGGCCTGGCCGCCGATGTACGGGTATACCTGCTGCAAAAACTGCTCCTGATTCACGGTTGATCTCTCCTTTTTATCTGCACCGGGCCACGCGCGCCATAGACCGGTCCATTCTGATTGCGGGACAGGCAGGGCCTGTCAGTCCCCTTTCTGCTGCACGCGGTAGATGTGCAGCATCAGGTACAAAAGTTCTTCGTCGTTGCACTGCCAGCTCCAGGCGGAGGCGAAATACTCCACCACCGCTTTGGCGCAGACATAAATCTGGGGGTATTCCCGCCGCATCTGGCCCAGCAGGCCCACGGCCTGGTCCTCCACCTGGCGGCCGCTCATCAGCCGCTGGATCAGGTAGCGCAGGTGCATGGCGAACCGGGAATACTGAAAACTGTCCTTGTCCAGCCGGATGTGCAGCTCCTTCTCAATGATGGCGTCCACGTCCTCGGTGATCTTGAGGGCCAGCATGGTGGAATGGATATCCCCCGACTCGTTCTCGGCGTTGATGAGGTGGAGGGCCACGCTCACCGCCTCACAGTCGGGCAGGCGGGTGCCGGTATAGGCTTCCATGATGTCCAGGGCCCTGCGGCCCAGGGCGGCCTCTTTGGGGTACAGGTGCCGCACGTCGTAGGACAGCGGCGTGGACAGGACGGTGCCGCTGCGCAGCCGCTCCTGTGCGAAGTTCAGATGGTCCGCCAGCGTGAAGGGCAAATTGGGGTTCAGCTCGCACTCCAGCTCCATCTCGGCCAGCTCGGCAATGTCGGCGCTGGCCTCCAGCACCGCGTCCGGGATGCCGGCTGCCATCTGGACATAGCGGGGGTCCATATCGTAAAAAGTACGCTGTATCTTGGAATAATCGGTCAGTTCGTAGGGCATGTCGGCAAAGCCGATCCCCTTGCCCAGCACCACCACTTCGGTGCCGCTGCCATCCAGCCCCAGCGCTGCGTTGTTGTTGATCTTTTTGATGATGCGCACGTCGGAACCACTTTCCTCCCCGGCCGGCCCGGTCACGCGGGCACCGCTCAAACCAATAAAAAAATCCCCTGAAGCGACTACAACATACACCTACCCCTCTAAGGGCAGATGTACAAGTAGCGCCTCCGGGGAGTAACGCCTTGATTTCTTCCTTATTCTATCACAATCGCATTTTCCCGTCCATCGGCACAAAGCACAAAAAACCGGACTGCTTTTTGTGAGAGAGCACCATCCGCCGGGGCCTTACTGGCCGTCGGCGCCGGTGTCCGCGTCGGTATGGGCGTCGGGCTGGGGCTCGCCCTTCAGACGGGCTTCCAGCATTTCCTTCAGCTGGTCATTGTAGGTCTTGGTGCGGTCGGCAAACTCTGCGCGGGACAGGCCGGCATAAGCCTCCTCCACCGGCAGGACCACGTCCTTGACGGCGACGCCCTCCTTTTTGGCCACCTGGGCCTGCAGTTTGCGGTTGTCCGCCGTGATGGCCAGATGCACCATGAGGGTCTGATCCTTGTACTTGCGGCGGAGGATCACCTCGGCGATGATGCCGCCCACCACAGCGATGGCCGCCACCAGCTGGGACGCACGCAGGCCCATGGAGGGCACCAGCAGCAGGCTGTCGGTCCGCAGGCCCTCGATCCAGAACCGGCCCAGGCCGTACCAGATGGCGTACAGCAGGGCGATATCGCCGTTGAAGCGGCGTTTTTTCATGTAGAACCGCAGCGCCACAAAGCCCACCAGGCACCAGATGCTCTCATACAGGAAAGTGGGGTGCACCGGCATGGTGGGGTCGATGGTGACGCCGGCGGGCACCGTCACGGTGCTGCCCCGCAGATAGGCCTCGGTGGCGGCGCTGTACATGCCCCAGGGCAGGGTGGTGTTGCAGCCGAAAGCCTCCTGGTTGAAAAAGTTGCCCCAGCGGCCCAGGCACTGACCGATAAGGAAGCCCATGCCGGTCAGGTCAAACATGGGCAGCACCGGCACCTTGCGCCACTTGCAGGCCAGGCCGCCAAAGACCACCGCCCCGATGATGCCGCCATAGATAGCCAGACCGCCGTCCCGGAGGGACAGGATCTCCCGGATGGATTGGTACTTGAAGGGGGCCATGGCCACATAGTAGGCCCGGGCGGACAGGATGCCCAGCACCACGCCCACCACCAGGACGTCCACCATAGAATCGCCGTCGATGCCGAACTCGGTGCAGTGGCGCATAGCGAAGATCATAGCCAGCACAAGGCCCACAGCGATGACCACGCCGTACCAGTAGATGTTCACGCCCCCGATGGTGAAGGCGACCCGGCTGATCTCAAAGCTGAGGCCCAGCCCGGGAAAGGTCACAAGATTTGTCATAATTACGTACCTCCTTGGGGTTTCAGTCGGTCTCGTCGGAATCGGGGGCAGCAGAGCCGTCGGGCAGAATCCGCACCCGGGCCATCCGGCCGGGCTGCAAAATCCGCTGCAAAGCGGCGTCGGCGTCCTCGGGGGTGAGGCCGGCCAGCATCTCGATCTGCTGGGCCACCGTCTGGCCCATGAGGGCAAAGTCTGCCATCTGGCTGGCGGAATCCTCCACGTTTTCCAGATTTTCCACCAGCTGGCCGTACTTTTCGTTTTTGCACAGGGTAAAGATCTCCCGGTCCACCCCTTCGGCGCGAATCCGCTCAATCTCCTCCAGCAGCAGCTGCTCCACCGTGTCGGGGGTGTCGCTCTCGCCGGTGAACAGGATGCAGCAGCAGCCGTCCACCCGCAGCACCTCGCCCCCAAAGCCGGGGTTCACCAGACCCTCATCGTAGAGGCGGCGATACAGCCGGGACATTCCCCCGCTGATACAGCAGAGGATCAAATCGTACAAAGCCTCGGTGCGGCCGTCGCCGGGGGCCAGAGGCTCCTCCTTGAAGCCGATGCCGAAACAGGGCTTGGCCACCGCCATTTTCAGGGTCTTTTCGGCGCAGGGCAGGGTCATGGGCTCAAGGTCAAACAGGCGCCGGGCCGCCGGAGCGGCGGCGGGCTTGTCCAGCCCGGCCCGGGCACAGGCCTCCAGCACCCGCTGGGCGGTGATGTTGCCCGCCGCGGCCAGCACCAGGTTGGAGGGGGCATAGAAGGCCCGGCAGCAGTCGTAGAGCATGGCGGGGGTGATCCGGGCGATGCTCTCGCAGCTGCCCGCAATGTCGCTGCGGATGGGATGGGTATAGTACAGGCACTGGCACAGCTCGGTAATCAGACGCCAGTCAGGGCTGTCCTCATACATCTTGATCTCCTGGGCAATGATTCCCTGCTCCTTGGCCACCGTCTCGTCGGTGAAATAGGGATGGGTCACCATGTTCAGCAGGACGTCCAGGCTCTCGTCCACCGCGTTGGTGGCGGTGAAGTAGTAACAGGTGCGGTCAAAGCTGGTGAAAGCGTTGGCGTTGGCGCCGGTGCGGGCGAACTGGGCGAAGGCATCCCCTTCCTGGTCCTCAAACATCTTGTGTTCCAGGTAGTGGGCCACGCCGGCGGGGAGGGTCAGTTCCTCCTCCCCCAGCCGGAAATGAAGGTCAATGGAGCCGAACCGCGCCGCCACAATGGCGTGGGCGGCGGCGTAGCCGGGCATAGGCCGCACTAGGACGGTGAGGCCCGAGGGCAGGACGTACCGTTCATTCCCGGCACAGTCCAGAATGGCGCGCAGATGCTCAGACATAGGGCCCCTCCTTTTTGGTCAAGAGATAGCTGACCGACAGGCTGAACCGCCGCAGCACCGCCCGGACCTGGTCCACGGTGACGGCGGCCAGGTCGGCCCGGGCCTGGGCGGGGGTGGTAATGGCCCCGCCCCGGATGATTTCCATGCCGTACCAGCTTTCCAGGCTGCTGAGGGAGTCCTCTACCCCTTCCAGCCCGTCGATGAGGCCCCGGCGGCAGTCCTCCAGCTCCTGGTCGGTGATGGGGCCGGTGCACAGGTCGGCCAGCTCGTTCAGAATGGCCTCCTCGGCCTGGGCGGCGTCCCCCGGCTCGATGCCGCTGGACACCGTCATGCTGCCGGTGAAGCTCTGGAAGGAGGAGGCGCAGTAATAGCACAGGTGGTCCCGCTCCCGGACATTCAGGAACAGGCGGCTGGTGACGCTGCCGCCGTAGAGGGCCATGGCCAGGCGGCAGGCAGCCAGGTCGGCCAGGTCCATGGGCTGGCCCAGGGTGAAGGCCATGCACAGCTTGGCCTGGACCATATCAAAGTATTCGGTCTTGTGGACGGTGGTCTGGCGGGGCATGGCCAGGAAGGGGGCCATGGGCTGGGGACGGCGGGAAATCTTGTCCAGCTCAGCCAGGAAAGCCGCCTCGATGCGGGCGGTCTCGTCGGGGGTGCAGCCCAGCACCATCAATTCAATGGAGGCGGTGCGGAGCATGTCCTCATAGGCGGCGGCCAGGTCGGCCCCGGTGAGGCCGTCCACTTCTTCCAGATAGCCCTCCTGGCGGATGCCCATGGGGCTGTCCCCATAGAATTCCCGGGCGGTCTGGCGCATGCAGTACAGCCGCTTGTCGTTCAGTTCGTCTTCCAGGGACTGGCGGAGCATCTGTTTTTCGATGGCCACCGCCTCGGCGTCAAAGGCGCCGTCCGCCATGCAGGGATGGAAGGCCACCCCCAGCACCAGCTGGGTGTATTCCTGGCTCAGGTCCTCCCCGGCCAGGGCAAACCGGTTCTTGATGCCGGTGACGCTGATGCACAGGTTTCGGTTGGCCCCCATGGGACGGCCGTCCACCGTCAGGTCCGCCCCATAGAGCCGGGCCAGCTTTTTGGTCAGGCCGGTCATGTCGGGACAGCCAGCGTACCCCCGCTCCATCACCAGCGGCAGCAGGGCGTGGGCGGTGGCGGTGTCCCGCTGGGCGGGAAAAGTAAAGTGAATGCTGATCCGGCAGCGGTTGAGTTTCTCGGCCGGATCGCAGGAGAGATGCACCCCAGGTGCAAGCTGCTTACGTTCCAATCTGTCTATCCTCCTGGCCCGTCTCCCCGGGCCGTATATGTGTCATCGCAAAGGGTGCGGGCTCAGCTGAGCTGATGCACCGCCACAAATTCCTCCAGGGACAGGCCGCTGGCGGCGATGGCGCGGGCGTTGTCCACACCCACATAGCGCCAGTGCCAGGGCTGATACACCATGCCGGTGACGGCCTGGCAGTCCTCCGGCCAGCGGAGGATGAAGCCATAGTCGGCGGCGTAGGCTTTCAGCCAGCGGAAAGCGTCGGTGTCGGCGAAGCCGGTGTCCAGGGCGGGGTAATCCGCCGAGGTGATATCTGCCGCCAGGCCGGTGCCGCTCTCATTGCAGCCGGGCCGGGGCACGATGGCCGCCGCGCGGGCGTCGGCCTCCTCCTCGCTCTTTCCTTCCTGAAGATAGGTCTGTTTGCGGGCGTCAAAGGCCTCCTGCTGGCGCTCGGGGGTCTGGTAGCCCTCGGTCAGGGTGAGCTCAATCCCCACTTCCCGGGCGGCGGCCGCCATGGCCTTCCAGGCAGCGGCGGCCTGCTGTTCCAGCTGCTGGCCGGTGGACTCGTCGGCCACCTCCAGAATGGGGGCCTCGGTCTGTTCCAGGGGAAGGTTGTTGTTCGCCAGAACCAGATAGGGGTCGTCGGGGTCAAAGACATAGCCCGACAAATCGTAGGTGGGGGCGGTGAATTCCTGATGCTTGCCCAGCATGCCGCTGATCTGGGGCAGGGCCCAGAGAATCACGCCGGTCATCAGCCCCACCAGGACGGCGCAGGCCGACAAAAAAAGAATCCAGTTGCGGATCAGCCGGATGCGGCGGCGACGGCGGCGCGCCAGCCACTGTTCCCGCGTCAGGCGGGGCCTGCCGGCGGTTCCTGCCGGGGGTCGTTGTTTCTGTTCCATGATTGCTCCATCGTTTGGTAGTCCGCGCTCCGGGCCGGGGGACGGGCCCCCGCAGAGCTCGGATGTTAGTATACCGCTTTTGCGCCGGTCTGTAAACGATGAAAAAAGTTAAAAAATTGTGTCACAGCGCGGCAAAAGCGGCCTGCGTCCCCTGCCCCGCCCCGCCGGGGGCCGGGCTGGGTCTCCCCTGCCAAAAAGCAAAATTTTACGGCAGACCGTGTACTTGGCCGCTGGCCAGGCGCACAATCTGCCGTAAAAGACGCTCATTTTCTGCCCCTTCGCGGGGTTTTCTGCAAAAGCGGCGGAATCAGTGGAACAGGCTGTCGTGGATAGCGCTGACAGCGCGGTCGGCCTCATCCTTGTCGATGATGCAGGAAATCTTGATCTCACTGGTGGAGATCATGTGGATGTTGATGTTACTGTTGGACAGGGCCTCGAACATGCTGGCGGCCACACCGCTGTGGCTCTGCATGCCGGCGCCCACGATGGACACCTTGGCGTAGCTGTTGTCGCAGCTGACCTCAGAGAACTTGCCGCTCTCCTTCAGAGCGCGGACTGCAATGGGAGCATCGCCCTGGGAGCAGGTGAAGATGATGTCCTTCTTGCCGTCGCGGCCGGTGGACTGCAGGATGATGTCCACGTTGACCTTCTTCTGGGCCAGCATGCCGAAGATCTTAAAGCTCATGCCGGGTTCGTCGGGGACGTTCATGATGGTGATAACGGCCACGTCGGTGTCTTTTGCAACACCCTTAATCAGCATACCTTCCATTTCTTTTGCAACCTCCTTAACCACTGTGCCCGGCACCGGGTTCAGACTGGAGAGGACCTCCAGCTCGACATTGTATTTCTTGGCAAGCTCCACGCTGCGGTTGTTCAGCACCTGAGCGCCCAGGCTGGCCAGCTCCAGCATCTCGTCAAAGGTGATCTCAGGCAGCTTGCGGGCGTTGCGCACCTTGCGGGGGTCGGCGGTGTAGACGCCCTCCACATCGGTGAAGATCTGGCACCGGTCGGCGTGCAGGGCCGCTGCAATGGCCACTGCGCTGGTATCCGAGCCGCCGCGGCCCAGGGTGGTGATGTCATCCAGCTTGTTCAGACCCTGGAAGCCGGCCACAACCACCACGCGGTTGCGCTCCAGCTCCGAGGTGATCCGCTCGGTATCCATCCGCTTGATGCGGGCCTTGGTGTAGGCACGGTCGGTGCGGAAGCCTGCCTGCCAGCCGGTGAGGCTGGTGGCGTGGCAGCCGATCTCATTCAGCGCCATGGCCAGCAGGGCGATGCTGATCTGTTCGCCCGAGGCCATCAGCATATCCATCTCACGGGCGGAGGGATTATGGGTAATCTCTGCCGCCTTTGCGATCAGGTCGTCGGTGGTGTCGCCCTGGGCGGACACCACAACCACCACGTCGTTGCCTGCGTTGTGGGTGTTGGCCACAATGCGCGCCACGTTGAAAATACGCTCGCGGTCACGGACCGATGAGCCGCCGAACTTTTGTACGATCAACGCCATACTTGTCACTCTCCTCTTTTTCTTCCTCTGTCAACAGTGGGCGTTCATCCCCAAATGGTTTTGGTTCTTCCCTTTTCCCTCTGTCATTCAACTGTCGCGCCGGTGTTGTCCGCGTCCAGGCGCAGCAGTGTAAATGCTTCACATCCGTCCAGCCCCTCCAGAGCCTCCAGGCCCTGTTCCAGACCGGCGTAGAACTTCTCCGCCCCGCTGCGCTCGGCCACCGCCATGACGGTGCTGCCTGCGCCCGAGACATAAACAGCCAGAGCTCCGCACTCTTTGGCCAGGGCAAAGACCTCTTTGGACCCCGGCATCAGGGGGATGCGGTAGGGCTGGTGGAGGCGGTCGCCGGTGGCGATGGGGAGCAGATCGTGCCGCCCGTCGCAGAAGGCCGCCGGCAGCAGCGCCGCCCGGGACAGGTTATAGACTGCATCCTTGTGGGGCACCTGGGCCGGCAGAGCCGCCCGGGCCGCCTCGGTCAGCAGCTTGTAGTCGGGCACGATGGCCGCAAAGCAGAGGCTGGGGTCCACATCCCGCTTGACCGAATAGACCTGCCCATCCTCAAAGACGCTGGAGGTCAGGCCGCCCAGCAGAGCCGGGGCCACGTTGTCGGGGTGGCCCTCGATGGCGGTGGCCAGGGTCAGCAGCTCCTGGGTGTTGAGCACATCCCCCAGCATCCGGTTGGCGCCCAGCAGGCCCGCGATGATGCAGGCCGACGAGGAGCCCAGGCCCCGGGCCATGGGGATGGGGTTGGTCTGGACGATCTTGAGGGGCGGCATCTTTTTGCCCACCCGGTCAAACAGGCTCTTGGCCGAGCGATAGATCAGGTTGGACTCGTTGCGGGGGATGCGAGTGCCGTCCGCCGCCGAAATATCCAGCTTGTCGCTCTCCTCAAAGGTTGCGGTATTGTACAGGGTCACGGCCAGGCCCAGGGCGTCGAAGCCCGAGCCCACGTTGGCGCTGGTGGCCGGGACGGATACCTTAATTTTCATCTTCCGTCTCTCCCCTCTTTATTCTTCCTCGGGCAGGCGGCGGAGCACCAGCTTGACGCTGCCGCCCACGGCGCTGATCTTGCGGGCTGCTTCCTCCAGGGCGGAGGCGTCCGCCTTCTCGACCAGGTAGGCGCAGCCGTCGAAGTGTTCCGCCACCAGGCGGCCCTTGCCGTAAATGGCTTCCACCACCGCCGGCGCGGCCCCCTCCACACGCACATAGTATGCCGCGGGGGCGGGGTCGGTGAGCATCCCCTCCGCCGGCTGGGCGGGCTGCCAGAAAAGGCTGTCGTGCATCTGGACCCCGTGTTTCAGAGCGTCCACCACGTCGGCCACCACCGCGCTGGCGGTGGGCAGTTTGCCGGCGCCCTTGCCGTAAAAGACCACGTCGCCCAGCATATCGCCCTTGACCTTGACGGCGTTGAACACGTCGTCCACGCCGGCCAGCTGGTTGACCTTGGGCACCAGGCAGGGCTCCACGCCGGCGGCCACACCGCCGCCGGGCAGCAGCTTCATCCAGGCAATGAGCTTGATGACGCAGCCCAGCTTGTCGGCGGACTGGATATCCTCCACCGTCACGTCACGGATGCCGCGGGTGGGGATGTTCTGGGGGTAGACGTGATGCCCGCAGACCAGCGAGGACAGAATCGCGATCTTGCGGCAGGCGTCGCGGCCGTCCACGTCGTCGCTGGGGTCCTTGGTCTCGGCATAGCCCAGCTGCTGGGCGATCTTGAGGGCCTCATCAAAGCCCATATTCTCCCGGGCCATCTTGGTGAGCATAAAGTTGGTGGTGCCGTTGACGATGCCCTCCACCTCGGTGATGACGTTGGCGGCCAGGCACTGGTGCATGGGGGTGATGATGGGGGTGCCGCCGCCCACCGAAGCCTCAAACAGGAAGGCGCAGTTATGGCTCTTGGCCAGGGCCAGCAGCTCGGCGCCGTAGGTGGCCACCATCTCCTTGTTGGAGGTGCAGACGCTGCGGCCGCTCTCCAGGGCCTGCTTCACGTAGGGATAGGCGAAGCGGGTGCCGCCGATGGTTTCCACCACCACCTTGACCTCGGGGTCTGCCAGAATGACGTCGATGTTCTTGACAAACAGGGCCGCGTCGGGACGGTCCGAGAAATCCCGCACATCCAGAATGTACTTGACCTCCACCGGCTCGCCGGCCCGGCGGGCCACGCTGGCGGCGTTGCGGTTCAAAACCTCATACACGCCGCTGCCCACAGTGCCGAACCCTAAAATTGCAATCTTAGCCATAGTCTTGCCCTCGCTCCTATCCTTCTGTTTTGCGGCTCAGACGTCGTAGCCCAGCCGGACCCCGACCACGGTGCTCTGGCGGCCCAGCATGGCGGCCAGCTCGTCGGGGGTCATCTGCATGGTGTCGGTGCGGATGGTCACCGCCACCTGGGCCGTCCCGTTCTCGGGGGTGGCCTGGTTGATGGTGACGATGCTGGCCCCGGCGCTGCTGATGCCGGCCAGCAGGCTCTGCAGAGCACCGGTCTCGTCCCGGAGGGTGGCCATCACGGTGATGAGCTCCCGCCCGTTCTCTGAGTCGAAAATGCAGTCTTTGTACTTATAAAATGCGCTGCGGGACAGCCCCACGCTGCGGGTGGCCGCGGAAATATTCCGGGCCTGGCCGCTGGCCAGCAGCTCTTTGGCGCGGATCACCTTCAGAAAAACCTCCGGCAGCACCTGCGCGTCTACAAGATAAAATCGGCGCTCCAATCTGTTCACCTCTCAAGCACAACTGTTCTTGCAGGAAATATAATAGCATCCGCCCCCCTGCAATGCAAGAGGACGGATGCGTTTTTGGCAGAATCGCCAGTTTTCACTTGAGTGAACACGGTTTAGGTGTCCGAATTGCCCCGAATCAGTCGGTATCCACGCCCTCGGTGTCCACCGATGCAGGCACGACGCCGCCGCTGTGGTCGTAGTTGCAGGTGGCGGGCAGGTCATCGGCCTTGTAGTAACCGACCGCGGTGCTGGGACAGCCCGAAGTGGCCAGCAGGCCGCTCTGGGTGCAGTAGGACCGCTGGACCACGCCGTCGGCCACCGGGAATTCCTTGTAGGCGTAGCCTTCCTGGACCTCGTTCATGAGCGCCTTCCAGGCCTCGACGCAGGTGCGGGTCTTGGCCTGACTGCCCAGGGTCTTGGTCATGTCGTAGGGGGAGTCATAGCCCCACCAGACGGCGGTGACGTAGTAGGGAGTGCCGCCCACAAACCACAGGTCCTTTTCATCGGTGGTGGTACCGGTCTTACCGAAGGAGCGCATCCCGCCGGTGGTGGGATAGCGGCCGGCTGCGGTACCGACGCTGCTGTACAGGACGTTCTGCAGCAGCTGGTTCATGATGGTGGCGGTCTGGGGGGTCAGAGCCTGGTAGCTGGTGGCGTTGTTCTCCAGATAGATGTTGCCGTCCCGGTCCAGAACCCGGCTGTACAGGTGCGGAGTGGTGTACTGGCCGTCGTAGAAGATCTGGAAGGCCGCTGCCAGAGCCAGCGGCGTGACGCCGTGGGTCTGGCTGCCCATGACCATGGGGGCCAGGCCGACGTCGTTGACCGGGTCCAGGGTATCCAGCTGGAGGGTGTTATAGATGAAGTTGAAGATGGTGCTGGCGCCCACCAGGTCGCCCACGCGGACGGCGATGGTGTTCAGGGACCGGGCCAGACCGTTCCACAGGGGAACATCCTGGTTGTCGCCGTAGTTGCCGCCGTAGTTCTGGGGCCAGCTGCGCCATGCGTTGGGGTAAGCCCGCAGAGCCTGGTCGGACAGGCCGGACAGGCCGTTCCGGCGGCAGTAGTCGTCGTCACGGATAACCATGTCGCTCTTGAGGTAGAGGGGCGAGTTGTTGAGCATGGTGGACCAGTTGACCAGGCCATACTCGATGCCCAGGGCGTAGGCGCCGATGGGCTTGATGGACGAACCGGTCTGGCGGGTGACGCTGTAGGCGCGGTTCAGGGTCAGGTCCCGGGTCTTTTCGCCCAGGCCGCCCACCATGGCCACCACGTTGCCGTCGTAATCCAGCATAACCATGGCCGCCTGGGTGCGGACGTTGCGGTAGTAGGTGACGGTGCCGTCCTCGGCGGTGGTGGTCTTGAGGGTGCCGTCGGCGTTGTAGACGGGGGTGTCGTCCTCCGACAGGGAGGACACCGGCTCCTCATGCCAGCCCGCCGGGAAGTAGGCGTCGCCGGTGTTGAGCATCAGCTCTTCCATCTGGGTCTGGATCTTGGGATTGACGGTGGCCTCGATGGTGAAGCCGCCGGTATACAGCATCTGCTGGGCGGCCGCCTCGGTGATGCCCTCCTTCTCCATGATGTCCTCCACCACTTCCTCAAACAGGGCGTCGGTGAAGTAGGAGTTGTTGGTGGCTGTGGTCTTGGAGGCGTCCTCCTCCGCCAGCACCAGGGGCTGGGCGATGGCCTCGCGGTAGACGTCCTCCGAGATGACCCCCTGATCCCACATATTATAAAGGATGAAATTCCGGCGGTTGATCAGGTTCTCGGGGTTGGTGTAGGGGTTGTAGTTGGTGGGGTTCTTGGTGATGGAGGCGATGGTGGCGCACTCCCACAGGGTCAGCTGGCTGACATCCTTGTTGAAATATTCCAGAGCCGCCGTCTGGACGCCCTGGATGGTGCCGGTGAAGCTGATGGTGTTGAGGTACGCCTCCAGGATGGTCTCCTTGGAGTAGTTTCGGTAGAGGGTATAGGCGCGGTAAATCTCGCGCACCTTGCGCAGGGCGCCCTCGATGCCGCTGGCGCTGTCATCGTCGGTCAGGTTCTTGATGAGCTGCTGCTCGATGGTGGACGCGCCCTGTTTGGAGCTGTAGATGGGGATGATATACTCGTTGATCATGGCGCCCACCGTCCGCTTGAGGTTGAAGCCGGGCTCACTGTAGAAGTCCTTGTCCTCGGTGCAGATGAAGGCGTACTGGAGGTAAGTGGGGATCTGTTCCAGATCCACCCACATCCGGTGGCTGTTGCTGGAGCGCAGGGTGGCGTACTCGATCTGTTCCCCGGTGTCAGGGTCGGTGGCCATCACCACGCTGGACTGGCTCAGCTCGATGTTGTCCAGGTTGAGCAGGTCGCCGTCGTTGGCGGTGGCCTGCACCACATAAAAGACCAGGCAGACCGCCAGGGCACACCCGGCCATGATGCCCAGGCAGAACAGGGTGGCGATGACCCGCATCACACCCCGCAGGATGGGATGACCTTTCTTTTGCTTTTTGGGCCCGCGGCCCCGCTGGGGGTCACCCGGCTCACGGGGGGGCCGCCCGCTGCCCGACGGCGCGGATTGTGCAGACTCTTTGCGGCTGTGGGTGGTGTTGACCACCCGGCGGCCCGAGCCCGACGCGGCGCTGTGGCTGCCGCTGCCCGTGCTGTCGCTGCGGTGAATGCGCCTCATTTCATTCATAGCGATGCAAATTGCCTCCTTATCCGGATTGTTCCGGTTATCTGTTCCCCGTCTGCCGCCCGGCGGCAGAGGGATGATCTTCGGCGTTTTCTGCGGCCGCCGTCCATGCCTGGCGGCGCACAGTCCTGGGTGTTATTATAACACACTTATCCGGTGAAAGTACAGCACCCCGCTGTGAAATTTGGCGTCTATTGTGTGAAATGGGCCCCTTTTGCCCATACTATCGCCGAAAGGAGCCCGGCTTTTATGCGTAAACTTTGGTATTATCTCTATTACGGCCTGTGTGCCTTCACCATTGTCTTCAGCCTGTACTGGATGGCCACCATGCCGCCCCGGTCCGCTTCTTCGGTTTCTCCCAGCTCGTCCTCCTCCAGCAGCACCCCCAGCCTGCGGGCGGGCAACTCCCTGGCGGACGTGCCCCAGGAAACCCAGCAGGAGGGCTACTATCTCTGCGACGAGGGCGGGCGGCTGGCGGTGTACAGCTGCACCGCCGACGGCACCCCCCGCCAGCGGCTGGAGCTGACCGACATCTACGTCAACCTGCTGCCCGAACAGGACGCCCTGCGGTTCAAGGCGGGGTATCTGGTGTGGAGCCGCCAGGAGCTGGAGACCCTGCTGGAAGATCTGGGCGCCTGAACGGTTGACAGCGGCCCGCCTGTTAGGGTATACTGACTTGTAAGAATTTTGTAACTTACCAGGAGGGCTTTTTATGTCCAACATTTATTTGATAACCGGCGCCACCTCTCCCCTGGGCCTGGCCCTGATGGAGCGGCTGCTGCCCACTCTGGCGGAAGGAGATCTGATCCTGGCCCAGGGCTGCGGCGATCTCTCCCGGCTGGCGGGGCTGTGCCAGGCCCGCCCCGGCTTCATCCGCCCTTACGACGTGGATTTCACCCAGCCGCTGGCGGTGCGGGCATTCCTCAGTGATCTGACCGATACCTATCCCGCCCCCACCCATCTGATTCATCTGGCCGGGCTGCGGACCATTCCCGCCGCTTACGCCTGCTTTGACGAGGAGCGTTTTGCCGAGGAGCGGGCTGTCCAGCTGGACAGCGCCCTGCTGCTGTGCAAGACCTTCCTGCCCCGGATGGCTGCCGCCGGCGCCGGCCGGGTGCTGTTCCAGCTGAACGGCGCCCTGCCGGGCGTTCCCGCCGGGCAGACAGCTTCCGCCTCGGTGGTCCAGAACGCCCTCACCGGCCTGGCCCGTTCCCTGGCGGACGAGTACGCCTCCGCCGGCCTCACCGTCAACTGCGTCCAGGCCGGGCCGTTCCAGACCGAGACCGGGGAGCCCGGCCCCGTCAGCCCCGCCGATGTGGTGCCGGCCATCCTGTTCCTGCTGAGCCAGGACGCCGCCAAGATCAACGGCGTCACCCTGCCGGTGGGCACTCTGTAACCTCAAAAAAGAGCCCCGGCGCCATCCAGCTGCCGGGGCTTTTTTCAAGTCGTCTCGGGTTCCCTGGTCAGGAGTTTCCTGTAGGTCAGGTCCATTCCCAGAGCGCCCAGCGGGGCGGTGATGAGGATGGCCAGCACCGCCACCGACAGCACCATCTGGCCGCAGGGCAGGCCCATGGCCAGGGGCACCGAGCCGATGGCCGCCTGGACGGTGGCCTTGGGCAGGTAGGCGATCATGCAGAACAGCCGCTCTTTCCAGGTCAGCTGGGTGCCGGCCACGCAGAGGGCCACGCCCACCGACCGGAAGGCCAGCGCCGCCAGAATCATCAGAACGGCGGCGGGGCCGGCGGTGAGGGTGTAGCGGATATCCACCGCCGCGCCCACCAGGACGAACAGGATCACCTCAGCGGCCAGCCACAGCTTGCCGAATTTTTCGCTCAGGCGTTTGGACACAAAGCTGGTGCTGCGGATTTTCAGGACGCAGGCCATGCTGACCACCGCCAGCAGGCCCGACACCGACACAATCCCCTCCAGCCAGGTCTCCACCGCCATCAGCAAAAAGGACACCCCCAGCACCACAATCACCTTCATGCTGTTGCGGACATAGTGCTTGTGGGCGTAGGCAGTCTCAAAGAACTGGCTCAGCAGCCAGCCCGCCGCGGCGCCCAGCAGCACCCCCAGCACAATGGACACCGGAATGTTCACAAAGTCCATCACATGGGCCGCGCCGCCCTGGGCCATGCTCACAAAGGTGGAAAAGAGGACGATCACATAGATGTCATCGCAGGAAGCTCCCGCCAGCACCATCTGGGGGATGCTCTTGCCGGTGCCGTAGCGGCTGTCCATCAGCTGGACCATCCGGGGCACCACCACCGCCGGGGACACCGCGCCCAGCACCGCGCCCATGACGGCGGCCTCGATGCGGTTCACCCCCAGAATGGCCGGGGCCAGCAGAAAGAAAGCCAAAATCTCAAAGCTGGCCGGGACGCAGGCCATCATCACCGCCGGCCGGCCCACCTTTTTCAGGTCGGCCAGGTCCAGGGACAGGCCCGCCTTGAGCAGAATGATAATCAGGGCCATCTGCCGCAGGTCGGCCGAGATGGACAGGATGGACGGGTCCAGCACGTTCAGCACATAGGGACCCAGCAGGATGCCGGTGAACAGCATCCCGATGATGCGGGGCAGGTGCAGACGCTGGCACAGCGCCGCCAAAGCCAGCCCCACCAGGAAAATAAACGCCAGAGATGTGAGCATAAAATCGTTTCCTCCTATCGAATCGGGACAGGACGCAAAAAAGCCGATGCCTTCTGCGACCTTGCAATCACAGAAGTCATCAGCTTGTTCAAGCGGTTCAAGTTGCCCTGGGGAGAACTTCATTCCCCGGCGCACGCCCCATCTGCGGGCCCGGAACGGGCCGGCGGGGACGTCTCCGCGGGAGATTATACACCCCCGCTGCCGGTTTGTAAAGGACTTTTTTCAGCCCTGCAGCTCCTCCATGGCCTCCCGCAGGTTGTCGGCAGAGAAGAGGAACGCCCCATTTCTGCTGTATACCTCCACATGTCCGCCCACATACCGGATCTCGATTTCGCTCATCTTCTGTCTCTCCTCTCTGTCGGATGTTTCGGGGAGGGTTCCCTCCCTCGTCCTGACAAGAGAATACCAGAACAAAAGCCCCATAAACTGTACTTTCAAGTTTTTTCTGCGGCTTTTGGCGCAAAATTTGATGGGATGGACCCTCTGCGGGCAGAAAAAAGCCCCCGCCGGGCGGCAGGGGTGAAGCGATCTTGTTCAGTTGCGGGCGGTGCAGACCGCCATGCCGGCGTTCTGGTCCGGGCTGTTTGCCTGTTCGCACCGGCGGGACTTGTCGTAGCAATAGCGGATGATGGCCTGGCGGCGGACAATCCCGATGAACACGCCCCGGTCATCCACCACCGGCACAAAGTTCTGGTTCATGGCGGCCTCGATCAGCTGGTCCATGCTGGTGTTGACCGTCACCGGCAGGTAATCCCTCTTGCGCTCAAAGCTGCTGATGGGAATATCCTCGGCCCCCTCGATGTCCAGGCCGTGGTACCGCTTGATCCCCCACAGCAAATCTCCCTCGGTGAGGGTGCCCACATATTCCCCTTTCCGGTTCAGGATGGGAATGGATGCATAGCGGTTGTTCTCCCACTTCTCCAGGGTCTGCCGGAGGGTGAAGTCGTCGTAAACGTACATCAGGTCCTGTTTGGGGGACAGGAAAAACAAAATATTCATTTCGATGAAGCTCCTGCTTGTATAATTGTCGGTTGGCCGGGTCTGAATAAAGTCTGTCTGCGGCGCATGGCCACAGGGGGGTTCCGTCCATGGCGTCCGCCCCCTTTCTCCTTCCTATTTTAGCACTTTCGCACAGCAAAATAAAGTTCCGCACAGATTTTTTAGATTTTATTCACAACTTCCCTTCAACTTTTTCGAAAATCCATGCCAAATCCATGCACAAGCTGCGGTTTTGTGCTATACTAAAGTTATCCCTGGGCGCGCCGTATGCTCACCTGTTCAGTATAGCAGACCTCTGCGCCGAATCTTGCCAAAGGAGGCCGGAAAGCCCATGCACCTGTTTTCCTTCGTCCGCCGCGGCACAGCGGCGGTGCTGGCCTGTCTGGTGCTGGCCAGTTGTTCCCGACCTGCCGTCCTGCAGCCCTCCTCGTCGGAGGCGGAGAGCGCAGCCTCGGGGACGGACGGGTCCGGCGCCAGCCAGAGTCAGCCGGCCCGCTTCGCCATTGCGGTGAGCGAGGGCAACTATAACCCTTATCTGAACACCAACACCCTCACCGAACAGGTGGCGGGGCTGGTTTTTGAAAAGCTGGTCCGCATCTCCCCCCGGATGGAGCTGGAAATGCGGCTGGCCGAGTCGGTGGTGTCCACCGGCACCACCGTCACCATCCGGCTGCGCAGCGGCTGCACCTTTGCCGACGGGGTCCCCATCACCGCCGATGACGTGGCCGCCAGCCTTCTGGCCGCCAAGGCCAGCGGCTTTTATGCCGGCCGGCTGGCCAACCTGACCGACGCCCAGGCCGCGGGCAGCGACACCGTTGTGCTGACCCTGGCCTCCCCCGACAGCCTGTTTGGCTACCTGCTGGATCTGCCCATCCTGAAGGCGGCCGAGGTAGCCTCCCCCCAGCCCACCCCCAGCGGGCGCTACACCTACGGGGCGGAGGAAAACACCCTCACCCCCAATCCCCGGGCGCCTTTCCCGGAGGAGGGGCCCGACACCATCTGGCTGACCCCTGTCAGCGACTACGCCGAACTGGTCTCCCAGCTGGCCATGGGCCAGATCAGCTTTTATCTGGCGGAGGAGAGCGCCTCCTCGGCGGTGGCCACCTCCGAGAGCTATTTCCGCACCAACACCCTGTTGTTCCTGGGGGTGAACGGCTCGGCGGACAATCCCCTGTGCTCCACCAGCCAGGGCCGTGTCCTGCTGAGCACTGCCCTGTCCCGCCAGGACCTGGCCGACCGCTACGCCAGCGCCACCCCCGCCACCGGCGCCCTCAACGGGCTGTATGAGTGTGCCCGGGGCCAGCAGGTCATCTCGGCCGAGTCCGATCCTGACGCCCTGCCCGCCGCCATGGCGGCCCTGGGCTACACTCTGGACGAGGCCTCCGGCTACTACCAGAACGCCGCCGGACAGCGGGCCAGCGTCAATATTCTGGTGTGCGGCAGCTCGGCCGACCGGGTCTATGCGGCCCGTCTGCTGCAGCAGCAATGGGCCGAGGCGGGCATCGAAGTCACCCTCACCCAGGCCGAGGATTTCAACGCGTATCTGCAGATGATTCAGAGCCGCGAATTTGAACTGTACATCGGTGAAATGAAGTTGTATAATAATATTGACCTCTCGCCGTTCTGGAGCGGCAGCGCCCGCTATGGTCTGGCCGTCACCCAGCAGCTGCTGGACGCCTACAACCTGATGCGGGCCGACAGCTCCACGGCCGGTGCATTCGAGAGTCTTTTCGCCGAACAGATGCCCTATATTCCTCTGCTGTGGAGGGGCGGGGTCACCGTTTCCAACCGCCGCACCAGCGGCGTGGTGTCCAGCGTCAGCGATTTGTATTATTCTCTGGCCAGCCTTTCCATCGCAGAGTAAGCGCAAAACGCTTTATTAAATTCAAATTTTAATAAGAAGGAGCAGAGCGATTATGATCACTACGCATTTTCCCTTGGGCGATGTCCGCTTTTCCGCCGAGTACTTCTCGACGTTGGTAGGCGAAGCCGCCAAGAGCTGCTACGGCGTGGCCGCTATGGCGCCCCGCGGGGTGGCCGACACGGTCAAAAGCCTGGTGCGCGGCGAGGATTTCGCCGAGAAGGGCGTCCGTGTCACCCCTGAGAATGGCCGTCTGGTCATCGAGATCCACATCGCTGTCGGCTATGGGCTGAACATTTCCACCGCTGCCCAGAGCATTACCCATCGCGTGCAGGATGAAGTGGAGCATGCCACCGGCCTGCGCGTGGCCCGCGTGATCGTGTCGGTGGACGACGTGATTGCCTGATCTGACCAAACACAACTCCCCGGGCGCGCCCGTGGGCTGACAAGGAGTAAAAAGCAATGATTAGTGGTAAAATTCTGCGTGACGCCATCATTTCAGGCGCAAACAACATCAACAACCAGCGCTCCCGCGTGGACGAGCTGAACGTCTTCCCCGTTCCCGACGGCGACACCGGCACCAACATGGGCATGACGGTGGGCGCTGCCGTCCGCGAGTTGGAAGCTCTGGGCGCTGACTGCACCGTGGGCGAGGCCGCCAAGACCGCCGCTTCCGCCATGCTGCGGGGCGCCCGCGGCAACTCGGGCGTCATCACCAGCCTGCTGTTCCGCGGCTTCTCCAAGGCCCTGGAGGGCAAGAAGGAGGCCGGCGCCGACGATCTGGTCCTGGCTCTGGAGAAGGGCGTGGAGGCCGCCTACAAGGCCGTCATGAAGCCCACCGAGGGCACCATCCTGACGGTGGCCCGCATCGCCTCCGAGGAGGCCAAGGCCAGCAAGATCGCCGATGTGGCCGAGCTGTGGGATCTGGTTCTGGCTGCCGGCCAGCGCGCCCTGGAGGACACCCCCAATCTGCTGCCCGTCCTGAAGAAGGCCGGCGTCGTGGACGCAGGGGGCCAGGGCATCATGATTATCTTTGAGGGCATGGGCAAGGTGTTCCATGGCGAGGACATCATTGCTCCCGCCGAGGAGACCCAGCACAAGGCCAAGCTGTCCACCGCCAACGCCGGCCGCGGCGTCTTTACCGATGACCTGATGAAGGTGGAGGACATCAAGAACGGCTACTGCACCCAGTTCCTGATCCACAAGGACGACGGCGCCAGCGCCGCCAAGATGCGCGCCTTTGCCGAGTCCAACGGCGACAGCGTGGTCTGCATCGAGGATGACGACGTCATCAATCTGCACGTCCACACCGCCGACCCCGGCAAGATCCTCACCGAGGCCATCAAGTACGGCTATCTGACCAACTTCAAGATCGAGAACATGCACGAGCAGTTCCTGGCCCGCCAGAAGCAGGGCAAGAGCCTGGAGAAGCAGGCCGAGGCCGAGCAGAAGCAGCGCGCTTCTGACGCCATCGCCAGCGAGTTCGTCTACGCCGCCGTGGACCCCAGCCGTGACTATGGCTTTGTGGCCGTGGCCGCCGGCGAGGGCCTGAAGGCCGTTTTTGCCGACCTGTCGGTGGATGCCGTGGTGTCGGGCGGCCAGACCATGAACCCCGCCACCGAGGACATCCTGGCTGCCGTCCAGAGCGTGCCGGCCAAGACCGTCTTTGTGCTGCCCAACAACAAGAACATCATCATGGCCGCCGAGCAGGCTGAAAAGCTGGCCGACCGCCGTGTGGTGGTCCTGCCCACCCGCACCATCCCCATGGGCATCACCGCCATGCTGAACTTTGATCCCACCGCCTCGGTGGAGACCAACACCATCAACATGATGAAGGCCGCCGACAACGTTTCCACCGGCCTCATCACCTACGCCGCCCGCGACAGCGAGTACGACGGCCGCCGCATCCGCAAGGGCGACATCATGTCCCTGGAGAACGGCAAGATTGTGGCCACTTCCAGCGACCTGACCAAGGCCACCTACCGTCTGGCCCGCAGCATGTGCAAGAAGGATTCCAGCTTTGTGACCATCATCTCGGGCTGCGATGTCAGCGATGAGGACGCCGAGCGCACCACCGAAATCGTCAAGGCCAAGTGCCCCAGCCATGTGGAAGTCAGCCACATCCGCGGCGGCCAGCCTGTCTACTATTATATGATCAGCGTCGAGTAAGACGCAGCTGTATGCCCCCTGACCGGTGCCGGAGGCTGTCTATGGGACAGGCCTCCGGGTCCGCGGGCATGGGAATGCGGCGGGCCCGGGCGCTTGCCTGTTTTACAAAGAAACGGGTTTGCTTATTGACAAATCTTCCCTCATCCTCTATAATCATGTACACATGGGGGAGTAATTCCGCGTGAAAACGCGAGGCCAGCCCGTCAGGACGACTCATCTGTGAATGAGTTCGGGCAGCTTTGATCAGAATGAGACTCATGCACCGGAAACCGATCCAGTGCATGGGTCTTTTTGTTTTCTGAAAAAACCGACGGTCCCGGGCTGCCCGCTGCTGCGGCGCAGCGCCCCGGGGCGGCCCCATGCGCACAATCAGGGCGGGTCTGAGGATGCAAACACCTTGAATCCTTCGGGCCCCAAAGACGCAGCTGCAGCGCGCAGATGCACTTTTGGGCAGAATGAGACAGCGTGGATGCGTTTTCCGGTCCACCCCAGGAGGGAGAATATCGAGAATGAAACAGGAGTATGTACAAACCCCGCAGGAGCTGATGGAGCAGCTGAACGCCAGCCCCGACGGCCTGAGCAGCACCGACGCTGCCGCCCGGCTGGAACAATACGGCCCCAACAAGCTCAAGGACGCTGAGAAGCCCACCCTGCTCCAGCGCTTCATCGACCAGCTGAAGGACCCCATGCTCATCATCCTGATGATCGCGGCGGCCGTGTCGGCTGTGACCAACTTTATTTCCCACGAGAGCTTTGCAGAGGTGTTCATCATCCTGATCGTGGTGCTGCTGAACGCAGTGCTGGGCGTTTTTCAGGAGAGCAAGGCCGAGGCAGCCATCGAAGCGCTGCAGACCATGACCGCCGCCACCTGCAAGGTGCTGCGGGACGGCAAGCAGATTTCCCTGCACAGCGATGAGCTGGTGCCCGGCGACGTGGTGCTGCTGGAAGCCGGCGACGCCGTCCCGGCAGACGGCCGCCTGCTGGAGAGCGCCAGCCTGAAGATCGAGGAGGCCGCCCTCACCGGCGAGAGCGTCCCGGTCAACAAGATCATCGACGCCCTGGGCCTGGCCAAGGGCCAGGAGGACGTTCCTCTGGGCGACCGCAAAAACATGTGCTATATGGGTTCTACCGTGGTCTATGGCCGCGGCAAGGCCCTCATCACCCGCACCGGCATGGACACCGAGATGGGCAAGATTGCCGGCGCTCTGGCCAACACCGACCAGGAGCAGACCCCGCTGCAGCGCCAGCTGGAGCAGCTGAGCGGCGTTCTGTCCAAGCTGGTGCTGGGCATCTGCCTGTTTATCTTTGTCTTTGACCTGATCGTGGCCGGGTCCTTCACCCTGGACTCGATCCTGTCCACCTTCATGGTGGCCGTGTCTCTGGCCGTGGCCGCCATCCCCGAGGGCCTGGCCACCGTTGTGACGGTGGTGCTGTCCATCGGCGTCACCAACATGAGCAAGCGCAGCGCCGTCATCCGCCGGCTGACCGCTGTGGAGACCTTGGGCTGCACCCAGGTCATCTGCTCGGATAAGACCGGCACCCTGACCCAGAACAAGATGACGGTGGTTCAGCACCTGGGCGAGACCGCTCCCCTGGCCACCGCCATGGCCCTGTGCAACGACGCCCATCTGAACGACGCCGGCGAGGCCGAGGGCGAGCCCACCGAGGCCGCTCTGGTGAACTTTGCCGCCAAGGAGGGCCTGCCCAAGGACCAGCTGGCCGCCGCTGAGCCCCGTGTGGACGAGGCACCCTTTGATTCTTCCCGCAAGATGATGAGTACCGTCCACACTTCGGCCAAGGGCTTTGTCCAGTACACCAAGGGCGCCCCCGACGAAATCCTCAAGCGCTGCACCAGCTATCTGGAAAACGGCCAGATTCTGCCCATGACCGACGCCAAGCGGGAGGAAATCCTCAAGGCCAACAAGGAGATGGCCGACCAGGCTCTCCGCGTCCTGGCTGCCGCCAAGCGGGACTGGACCGAAAAGCCCGCCAGCAACGACGCCGCCTATCTGGAGCAGGATCTGTGCTTCCTGGGTCTGACCGGCATGATTGACCCGGTCCGTCCCGAGGTCAAGCCCGCCATCCAGGAGTGCCGTGAGGCCGGCATCCGCCCCGTCATGATCACCGGCGACCACAAGGATACCGCCGTGGCCATCGCCAAGGAGCTGGGCATCATCACCGACGCCAGCCAGGCCATCACTGGCGCTGAGCTGGACAAAATCCCCGACAGCGAGATCGGCCAGGCCGTCCAGAAGTACGGCGTTTACGCCCGTGTGCAGCCTGAGCACAAGGTCCGCATCGTCACGGCCTGGAAGGCCAACGGCGCCATCACCGCCATGACCGGCGACGGCGTCAACGACGCGCCCTCCATCAAGTCGGCCGACATCGGCGTGGGCATGGGCATCACCGGCACCGACGTCACCAAGAACGTCGCCGACATGGTCCTGGCCGACGACAACTTCGCCACCATCGTGGGCGCCGTCGAAGAGGGCCGCCGCATCTACGCCAACATCCGCAAGGCCATCCAGTTCCTGCTGGCCTCCAACATGAGCGAGGTGCTGGGCGTCTTCTGCGCCACCCTGCTGGGCTTCACCCTGCTCAACCCCGTCCACCTGCTGTTCATCAACCTGATTACCGACTGCTTCCCCGCTCTGGCCCTCGGCATGGAGCAGGGCGAGGCCGACATCATGAAGCGCAAGCCCCGCAACGCCAAGGACGGCATCTTTGCCGGCGGCCTGGGCTTCGACATCGCCTACCAGGGCCTGCTGATCGCCGCCATCACCCTGGCCTCCTATATCATCGGCCACTGCATGGAGGTGGGCTACTTCGAGATGCCCCACGGCGTCAGCGAGGACGGCATGACCATGGCCTTCCTGACCATGAGCATGTGCGAGATCTTCCACAGCTTCAACATGCGCAGCCAGCGCAAGAGCGTCTTTACCCTCCACACCCACAACAAGGTTCTGTGGGGCGCTATGCTGGGCAGCCTGGTGCTGACCACCGTGGTGCTGGAGGTGCCCTTCGTTGCCAACATGTTCGGCTTCACCCCCGTGGACTGGAAGGAGTACCTGGTCGCCCTGGCCCTCGCCTTCGTGGTCATCCCCATCGTGGAGATCGTCAAGGCCATCCAGCGCGGCATGAGCAAGCAGGCTGCCTGAGCCTGCGCGCTGTCCTCCCTGCCTTTTTGAAATGGGCCTGTGTTCCCGCCTTTGGGGGCACAGGCCCCTTTTCAAAGCAGTAATGTGGAAACCGAAAAACTTTCACCCCGCTTTTTTCCAGAAAAGCGAAAAAAGGCTCTTCCCTTTTGGATATTTCCTGCTATACTATGGGGTAACTCGACAGGTCAGTTTCCTGAACAAACCGGCCTTTCGAGCCGCGATCCCCAGTCTTCAATGGCGCGGCCCGGCGCACGGGCCGCAACGGCAAGCAAGGAGATTTTATGTTTGACTTTATCAAAAAGCAGTCGCCGGTGCGGGTCATTGCCCTGGGCTTTGCACTGGTGATCCTGCTGGGTTCGGTGCTGCTCATCATGCCTTTCAGCGTACAGGAAGGCGTGGACGTAGCCTACATCGACACCCTCTACACCTCGACGAGCGCGGTCTGCGTCACCGGCCTGATCGCCACCGACGCGGGCGACACCTTCACCTTCATCGGGCAGTTCATCCTGATGCTGCTGATCCAGGTGGGCGGCCTCGGCGTCACTTCGGTGGGCGCGGGCATCATCCTGGCGATGGGCCGCAAGATCAACCTGAAGGAGCGCAGCGTCCTGCAGGAGGCCCTCAACCTCGATTCGGCCCAGGGCATCCTCCGCTTCCTCAAGAGCATCTTCCTGATGACCCTCTGTTTCGAGGGCGCGGGCGCGGCGCTCAGCTTTCTGGTCTTTGTGCAGGATTACCCGCCCCTGCGGGCGCTGTGGATCAGCATCTTCCACTCGGTCGCAGCCTTCAACAACTCGGGCTTTGATATCCTGGGCAACTACCAGAACCTGATCCCCTACCGGGACAACGTGCCCCTCAACCTGATCACCTGCGGGCTGATCATCTTCGGCGGCATCGGCTTTCTGGTCATCCGGGACGTGCTGCACAACCGTTTCCGCTGGAAGAAGTTCTCGATGCACACCAAGGTGGTCATCTCGGTCAGCGCGGTGCTGATCGTGGTGGGCGCGGTGCTGCTCAAGCTGACCGAGGACATCACCTGGCTGGCAGCCTTCTTCCACAGCGTATCAGCCCGTACCGCCGGCTTTTCGACCTACGCGCTGGGCGAGTGGAACAGCGCCGGCCTGCTGGTGCTGATCGTGCTGATGTTCATCGGCGCCTCCCCCGGATCCACCGGCGGCGGCATCAAGACCAGCACCTTCTTCGTCCTGCTGCAGGGCATCAAGTCGGCCGCCACCAACCGGGGCGAGAAGGCTTTCCGCTACTCCATCCCCTCCGGCGCCTTCCGCAAGGCCGCGGTCATCACCCTGATCGCCATCAGCGTGGTGCTGACCGGCACCTGGCTGACCATGGTCTTTGATCCCCAGCTGGAAATGGTGGACGCCCTGTTTGAAATGACCAGTGCCTTCGGCACCGTGGGCCTGTCCACCGGCATCACCACATCCCTGAGTGTGCCGTCCAAGCTGGTCTCCATCCTCATCATGTATATTGGCCGCCTTGGACCCTTGACCATTGCCTCGGTCTGGTACTTCAACAAAGGCGAACGCATCCGCTACCCCGAGGGCAACATCGCCATCGGCTGACAGGAGGAAACAACATGTTTGGCAAATCGAAGAAAGCAAAAGCGTCTTATGGCATTGTGGGCCTGGGACGGTTCGGCATGGCCCTGGCCATTGAGCTGGCCGAGGCCGGCGAGGACCTGGTGGTTCTGGACCAGGACGAGGAAAAGGTCCGCATCATGCGGGATTACACCGAGAGCGCCTATGTGGTCAAGGGCCTGGACAAAAAGACCCTGGAGGAGACCGGCATCCAGAACTGTGATGTGGCGGTGGTCTGCATCGGCGAGAAGATGGACGTGTCCATCCTGACCACCCTGCACCTGGTGAGCCTGGGCATCCCCAACGTCATCGCCAAGGCCGCCAGCGAGGAGCAGGGCCAGGTCCTGCGGAAGCTGGGCGCCCAGGTGGTCTATCCCGAGCACGACATGGCCATCCGTCTGGCCCACCGGCTGGAGACCACCGGCATGCTGGACTTTGTCCAGCTGAGCGAGCGGGTGAGCATCTCCAAGCTGGCCGTGCCCCCCAAGATGATCGGCCGCACCGTCGTGGATGTGAACCTGCGCGGTCAGTTCGGCCTGAACATTATCGCCATCGAGAATGGCGGCAAGGTCAACGAGACCGTCGGCCCCCACACCGTTTTCCAGGAAGGGGACATTCTCTTTGTGTCGGGCGGCAAGAACGCTGCCAACAACCTGATCGAGTGGTTGGATAACCACTGATCCCCTCCCCGCTTCTTCCATCAAAAGAAACAGCCCGTCCTCCGGCAAAACCGGCAGAGCGGGCTGTTTTTTGTTTGCTTTTGGCTCCGGGGTCAGAAGAAAGACACCTGGCTGCTCTCGGGCAGATCGCCCAGGGCGCCCACCTGGCGCAGGCGGTCGATGACCGCACTGGTGACGCCAGCGGCCTGCTGCAGCTCCTCCACTGAGAGGTAGTCCTCTCCGTGAATGGTGACGTTTTCCAGCGCCAGCGCCGCGCTGGCACCCAGGCCCTTGATGGCCGCAAAGGGCAGCCGGACCTTGTCGTCCTCCAGCACGTACTTGACGCCCCGGCTCTTGCCGATCTGGATGGGCAGGAACTCATATCCCCGCATCAGCATCTCATTGACCAGCTGGAGGGACACCAGCAGGTCTTCGTCCTTGGCGTTCTTTTCCTCCTTGAGGCGGCGGTTTACCTCGTTCATGTGGGCGCGGGCCACGTCGGGGCCGCCCACAGCCGCCTCATAGTCGATGTCGTCGCCGCGAACAGTGAAATACACTGCGTAGAACGCCTGCGGATAATACAGCTTGTACCACATCAGCCGGATGGCGCTCATCAGGTAGGCCACCGCGTGGGCCTTGGGGAACATATATTTGATCTTGCGGCAGGACTCGATGTACCAGTCGGGGACATCGTGTTCCCGCATGGCCTCCTCCCAGCCGGGCTGGAAGCCGCCCTTGGCCACCTTGCCCTTTCGGACCGCCTCCATGATGTCAAAGGACATCTTGGGTTCCAGGCCCTTGCGGATCAGGTACAGCATGATGCTGTCGCGGCAGCCGATGACCTCCGCAATGGTACAGGTGCCGTTGCGGATCAGTTCGTCGGCGTTGTTGGTCCAGACGTCGGTGCCGTGGGACAGGCCCGAAATCTGAATCAGCTCGGAGAAGTTCTTGGGCCGGGCCTCCACCAGCATCTGACGGACAAAGTTGGTGCCCATCTCGGGGATGCCGAAGGTGCCGGTCTGGCTGTCGATCTGCTCGGGGGTGACGCCCAAAGCCTCGGGACTGGTCAGCAGGCTGTAGACCTTGGGGTCGTTCATGGGGATGCTGTCCACCGGCACCCCGGTATACTCCTCAAAGTACTTGTAGAAGGTGGGCATATCGTGGCCCAGCTCGTCCAGCTTGAGAAGGGTGTCGTGGAGGTATTTGAATTCGAAATGGGTGGTCAGCAGGCCGCCGGCCACGTCATCGGCGGGGTGCTGGATGGGGCAGAAATCGTAAATCTGACTGGTGGCCGGCACAACCACCATGCCGCCGGGGTGCTGGCCGGTGGTGCGCTTGACGCCGGTGCAGCCCAGGGTCAGGCGGTTTTCCTCGGCGTGGTTCACCGTCATCCCCCGCTCTTCCAGATACCGCTTGACGTAGCCGTAAGCGGTTTTGTCCTGAATACCCGAGACGGTGCCCGCCTTAAAGACGTTCTCCTTGCCGAACAGTTCCTCGGTGTAGCGGTGGACGCTGCTCTGGTACTCGCCCGAGAAGTTCAGGTCGATATCCGGCTCCTTGTCGCCGTAGAAGCCCAGGAAGGTCTCAAAGGGGATGTCGTGGCCGTCCACCAACATGGGGGTGCCGCAGACGGGGCAGTCCTTGTCGGGCAGGTCGAAGCCGTCCTCCACGCTGCCATCGGTGATGAATTCGCTGTGCTTGCACTTGGGGCAGCGGTAGTGGGGCGGAAGGCTGTTGACCTCGGAAATGCCCGAGAAGTGGGCCACAGCCGAGGAGCCAACCGAGCCTCGGCTGCCCACCTGGTAGCCGCCGGCGTTGGAATAGGCCACCAGCTTGACCGCGATGACGTACAGAACCGCGTATCCGTGGCCGCAGATGGAGTCCAGCTCCTTCTGGAGCCGTTCTCTCACCAGATCGGGCAGAGGGTCGCCGTAGTCCTCTTTGGCCCGTTTCCAGGTGGCCTCACGCAGCTGTTCCTCTGCGCCCTCGATGCTGGGGGGATAGGTGCCCCGGGGGATGGCCCGGACGGTGTTGTCCACCATGGCCGCAATCTTGTTGGGGTTGGTGACCACGATTTCCAGGGCCTTTTCCGGGGGCAGGTAGTCGAACTGGGCCAGCATATCCTCGGTGGTGCGGTAGTACAGGGGCGGCTGATGGTCAGCGTCCTTGTAGCCGCCGGCCGCCTGCATCACCGTCCGGTAGATGGCGTCCTCCGGCTCCTGGAAATGGACGTCGCCGGTGGCGATGACCGGCTTGTGCAGGTCCTCGCCCAGCCGGATCACCGTCCGGTTGAAGTCCTTCACCCGCTCGATGCTGTCCACCCGGCCCTCCCGGACCATATAGGCGTTGTTGCCCAGGGGCTGCACTTCCAGGATATCGTAATAGGCCGCGATCTTTTTCAGTTCCTCATAGGGCCGCTCGTCCACGATGGCCCGGTACAGCTCGCCCGCCTCACAGGCCGAGGTGATGAGCAGGCCTTCCCGGTACTGGTTCAGCAGGCTGCGGGGCACCCGCGGCTTTTTGAAGAAGTAATCCAGATGGGCCTTGCTGACGATCTGGTAGAGGTTTTTCAGGCCCGACTGGTTTTTCACCAGCAGGATGATGTGGTAGTATTTTTTCTTGAGGACTTCCCGGTTGCCGCCCAGGCCGGTGTTGATGCCGCTGATATCGGTGATCTGTTTTTCTTCCAGATCCCGCAGCATGACGCAGAAAATCCGGCCCAGGGCCCCGGCGTCCTCACAGGCCCGGTGGGCCTCGTAGTCGGGCAGCTCCAGGTGTTTGTTGATGGTGCCCTGTTTGTAGTTGTGGAGGCCGGGGTACATGGTCTGGGCCATGGTCAGGGTGTCGATGTAGGTGGGCTCAAACTTGATGCCGCTGCGCTTGGCCGCCGCCCGCATAAAGCGGATATCAAAGCCGTTGGCGTTGTGGGCCACCAGCACCCGCCCCCCGGCAAAATCCAGAAACGCCTGCAGCGCCTCCCCTTCCAGGGGGGCGTCGGCCACCATCTCGTTGGTGATGCCGGTGAGCTCGGTGATCTTGGGGGTGATGGACTTGGGAGGCTTGACGAAGGTGTCGAACTCGTCCACCACTTCCCCGTCCCGCACCAGCACCGCACCGATTTCGGTCAGGTACTCACAGCCGGGGTCCAGGCCGGTGGTCTCGGTGTCAAAGACGCAGAACTCCCCTTTCAGGGGCTGGTCCTGGGTGCCGTAGACACAGGGGACCATGTCGTCCACAAAATAGGCCTCACAGCCATAGATCAGTTTGAAATTGGGGTCGGATTTATGGATGTCGTCGGCAGCCAGCATGGCCTCGGGATAGCCCTGGCAGACGCCGTGGTCGGTGATGGCGATGGCGGGATGGCCCATCTTATGGGCCAGCTTGACGATGCCGCCCGGGTCACAGAAGCCGTCCAGGGACGACAGTTTGGTATGCAGGTGGAGCTCCACCCGCTTCTGGGAGGCATGGTCCTCCCGATGGCGGCGCTCCACAATCAGGACGTCGTAGGGATAGACGATGTAGTCGTGCTCATACTTGTCGTAGGCGCAGTCGCCCCGCACCAGCAGGGTGGTGCCGTTCTTGATGCCTTCCCACTTAGAGCAGTCCTCCCCTTCCTGGGCCCGGACCTTCAGGTTGATGGAGCCGGTATAGTCGGTGATGGAGACGCTGTACATCTTGCGGAAGCTGCCCTTCACCTCGGTGGCAAAGACATCGCCCCAGATCATGCACTTGCCGCCCTCGCCGCCCAGATTTTTCAGGGGGGTCAGGTCCTTGGGCTTGAACATCTTGCCGTGGAAGATCTGGACCGGCTTGTCGGTCAGGTCCAGGCCCTCCACCTGGATGGTGGGGCCGGTGCGCTTGGCTTCGAACTGGACCACCGGCGGCGCCGCCTTTTCTTCCAGCTTCTTTTCCAGCTCCCGGCGCTCGGCCTCTCCGGCGGCCGACACCAGGGTCACGGTGGGGCGCTCGCCGGTATGGCTCTCCACCCGGTCGGCCAGCAGGCGGTCAAACTCCAAATCCCGCAGAAAACCGGTGCCGTTGCGGACCCCCACCGTGATGTGTTTGCCTTCCAGAGTCAGGGTGCACCGGTCCAGAAAGCCGTTGATGGGGATGCTGTCCTTTTTCATCTCCTCAAAGAGGTCCTGCAGGGTCTCCTCGGTGAGGCTGGCGTAGGGGTAGCAGTTGTGGATCAACAGCTCATAGCCCTCATAATCGGGCTGCAGAGACGCCAAAAGCCGCGCACACAGGCCCTTGTCCAGCGGCGCGGCACTCTGCAGGGTAAAAATCACCTTTTGCTCGGTCCGCAGCATCAGGGCGTGCTCCACAATCACCCTGCCGAAACAGGCGGCAAAGTCAGGGTCGGCCATGAACTGGGGCCAAAGCTGGGATACCAGTGGTTTCAATGCGTTTCTCCTCTAAAACAGCTCTTTTTCAAAGCAGTCAAAGTCCATTTCGTACAGCCGGGCCTCCCCTGCGCGGCGGAATCCCAGCCCGGCATACGCCCGCAGGGCCCGGACATTCCCCCGGCCCACCAGGATGCGGCAGCTGCGGCATCCCTGTGCCGCCAGCCGCGCCATGGCATCGGCCAGGAGGCGCCGGCCCAGACCCTGGTTTTCCCAGGCGGGGGCCACCACCAGCCGCGCCACCTCGCCGGCGGGCTCCAGGGTGCGGTCCCAGCAGGGCAGGGCGTCGGTCTCGGGGTCAAAGGCCAGGGAATAGCCTCCCATCAATTCCCCTGCCGGCCCCCAGGCGCAAAAAAGCCTACCCTGGGCCTGGTCGGCGGCCAGGGTGGCTTCATCGGGGTACCATTCATCCCAAGGGCAGTCGGGTCGGGCCGCCGCTCCGCGGCAGAGGGTCAGCATGGGGGCCACCTGGGCGGGGGCCGCCGGAGCAATCCGAAGGGCTGTCACAGCTTCTCTCATAGTTTATAGACCTCCTCCATGAACTGGTCCAGGATATTGTCCCCGGTCAGCTTGCGGACCGGCTCGCCATGGACAAACAGCAGGGCCTCGCCCTTGCCGCCGGCGATGCCGATATCGGCCTCCCGGGCTTCGCCGGGGCCATTGACCACACAGCCCATCACCGCCACCTTGATGGGCTTTTTGTAGCCCTGGAGCCGGCGCTCCACCTCGTTGGCGATTTCGGTGCAGGGGTACTGGGTGCGGCCGCAGGTGGGGCAGGTAATGACCTCGGGGCCCGCCACCGGGAATCCCACCGCCCGCAGAATGTTGTAGCCGGCCTCCACTTCCTTTTCGGGTTCGGCCGCCAGGGACACCCGGATGGTGTCGCCGATGCCTTCCAGCAGCAGCCCGCCGATGCCCATGCCGGATTTCAGCAGACCCATCTGGTAGGTGCCGGCCTCGGTGACTCCCACGTGGAGGGGGTAGTCGGTGACTGCCGACAGCTGGCGGTAGGCCTCCATCATCCGGGGGACGTTGGAGCTCTTGATGGAGATGACAATATCGTGGAAATCAAACTTTTCCAGCAGGCGCACATGGTACAGGGCGCTCTCCACCATGGCCTCGGGCACCGGCGCGCCGTACTGGGCCAGGATGTGCTTTTCCAGGCTGCCGCCGTTGACGCCGATGCGAATGGGGATGTTTCCGGCCCGGCAGGCCCGGACCACTTCCTTCACCCGGTCGTCGTCGCCGATGTTGCCGGGGTTGATGCGGATTTTATCCACGCCCACGGCGGCGCAGGCCAGAGCGGCCCGGTAGTCAAAGTGAATATCCGCCACGATGGGGATATTCACCGCCTTTTTCACCGCCTCGATGCACTTGGCGTCGGCGGGGGTGGGACAGGTCACCCGCAGAATCTGGCAGCCCGCCGCCTCGCACCGTTTGGCCTGGGCCACGTTGCCCTCAATGTCCTCCACAGGGACGTTGAGCATGGTCTGGACGGCGATGGCGTGGTTGCCGCCGATGGTGAGATTGCCGATTTTAACTTCACGCTTGAGCTGGCGCATGGGGATACCTCCTGTTGATGGGTCAGGCGCCGGTGATGAGACGCAGCACGTCGTTGTAGGTGGCGAAGATCATCAGGCCGAACAGCAGAATGAAGGTCGCCAGGGTGAGATTTTCCTGGACCCGCTGGGACACAGGCCGCCGGAGGACGGCCTCCACCGCCAGAAAGACCAGACGTCCGCCGTCCAGCGCCGGAATGGGCAGCAGGTTAAGGACGCCCAGGTTGACGGTGATGAGGACCAGCAGCTCCAGCAGGTCGGTGAGGCCGTAGCTGGCGGCCTGGCTGATGGCGGACACAATGCCCACCGGGCCCGACAGGTTGTTGATGCTCTCCCGGCCCCGCAGCAGGTCGATGAGGGATGTGAAGATGATCCGCCCATAATAGAGCTCGCTGTTGAAGGTCTCTTTCAGTATATTGACCGGCGTTTTTTCCAAAGCGTAAACGGTGAAGCCGATATCCATCCGGCTGTTGCCGTTTTCGTCGGTGTAGCTGTCAAACTGAACCCCCTGCAGCTGGACCAGTTTGCCGTCCCGGCGGACGGTGAAGTCGGCCTGGGTGTTCTGGGTGCGGACCAGTTCGTACAGGATGTCGTTGGCGATGAAGCACCGCCGGCCGTTGACCGCCACAATCTCGTCCCCGGCCTGCAGGCCGGTCTGGCCGCAGAGGGCCCCGTCGGCGATGTTGTAGATGACCCGGCTGGCGATGGGGTCGGACCGGAACGAAATCAGACCCAGCAGCACCACAAATCCCAGCACAAAATTCATCAGGGGGCCGGCCACCATCACCAGGGCCCGCTTCCAGATGGCGGCCTCCGGGAAGGGAATGCCGGTGCGCAGCTCAGGGGGAATGGGGCACAGGTCCTCTTCTTCCTCCTGGTCCTCCCCGTCCCGCTCCCGCTGGGCCGCGTTGGCCTCGGGGCTGCCCTCCCCTTCCATGGCCACATAGCCGCCGATGGGCAGCAGCCGGAGGGTGTACTGGGTACTCCCGATGATCTTTTTGAACAGGGTCGGGCCCATTCCGATGGAATACTCATTCACCTGGATGCCCGAGAGCTTGGCGGCGCCGAAGTGCCCCAGCTCATGGATGGCGATGACCGCGCCGAACACCAGCACAGACGCCAGAAAGGTTATCAGCATTGACATAGATTTCCCTCTGCGGCGCCCCGCGCCGCCTGCCCCCTCTCGCTGGGGCTCTCAGTTTTTACAGGTGGCTGTGGACAAAGGCCCGGGCCATCCGGTCGCACTCGTACACATCCGCCAGGGTATAGCTGCCGCCGAAGCGGTCGCTGTCCACCACCGCCTCCACCAGGCGGCCGATATCCAGAAAGCCGATCTTATCCTCCAGGAACAGCTTGACGGCCTCCTCGTTGGCGCCGTTGGCGGCGCAGGGGCCCAGGCCGCCCTTGGCGATGGCCTTTTTGCAGGCAGCCAGGCAGCGGAAGGTCTCCTCGTCGGCCACATCGAAGGTCAGCACCTTGAGGGCCGCAAAGTCCAGCTCTGGAGCCACCGGCCCGCCGCGGCGGGGCCAGGTCAGGGCATACTGGATGGGGATGCGCATATCCGGCACGCCCAGCTGGGCAATCACCGAGTTGTCGCTGAACTGGACCGCCGAGTGGATGATGCTCTGGCGCTGGACCACGATCTGGATTTTCTCGGGGGGCAGGCCGAACAGCCACACCGCCTCGATCAGTTCCAGGCCCTTGTTCATGAGGGTGGCGCTGTCGATGGTGATTTTGGCCCCCATATTCCAGTTGGGATGGCGGAGGGCGTCCGCCTTGGTCTTGCCCCGCAGCTGGTCGGTGGTCATCCCAAAGAAGGGCCCGCCCGAGGCTGTCAGCAGGATTTTGGTGAGGGATTTGGCGCTCTCGGTGTCCTGCAGGCACTGGAAGATGGCCGAGTGCTCGCTGTCCACCGGCAGCAGCTTGACGCCGCAGCGCTCCACCGCCTGGGTGACCAGGTGGCCGCCGGTGACCAGGCTTTCCTTGTTGGCCAGGGCCAGGTCGTGGCCGCTCTCGATGGCGCTGAGGGAGGCCCCCAGGCCCGCGATGCCCACCACGCTGTTCAGCACCACATCGGGGCCGTCCAGGGCGGCCAGCTCCCGCAGGCCCTCGGGGCCCCGCAGCAGCCGGGGTGCGCCAGCGCGGCCCGCCAGGGCGGCGTCCAGCCGATCGGCGGCGTCCAGGCTGGTCATGCAGACCACCTGGGGGTGAAATTCTTCGATCTGACGCACAAGCAGATCCACCTGGCTGTGGGCCGACAGGCCAAACACCTCATAGCCCTCGGCCCGGACCACGTCCAGGCTCTGGGTGCCGATGGAGCCGGTGGAGCCCAGCAGAGTAATCTTTTTTGCCATAGGAGCCTTCTTTCCTTTTGGAGCGCCTCAGCGGTAGAACACGGCGGTAATCACCATGGACACAAAGGGCGCAATGAACATGACGCTGTCAAACCGGTCCAGGATGCCTCCGTGACCGGGGAAGATGGTGCCGTAATCCTTGATGCCGCACTGGCGCTTGACCACGCTGGCGAACAGGTCGCCGTAAATGCCCAGCACCGCGGCCACCACGCCCAGCAGGGCGATGATGACGTACATGGACACGCCGATGTTGCTGCGGGTAAAGGCCTCGGTGCGGTCAGCCAGCAGAGAGTAAATCACCGTGATGATGACGCCGAACAGCATGGTGCCCAGCACGCCGCCGATGGCGCCCTCCACCGTCTTTTTGGGGCTGACCTTGGGGCAGAGCTTATGTTTGCCGAAGGCGCGGCCGGCGAAATAGGCGCAGGTATCCCCGCCCCAGGCAAAGCAGAGGATCAGCAGGATAAAGAAGATGGCGTCGTAGCTGTACTCCTCCACCGGCAGCAGCATCTTCAGGTGGATCAGGGAGTAAAAGCAGAACAAAATAATCCCTGAAAAAAGCACCAGGCCGCTGACTTTTTGATAGCTGACGCTGCCGTTGCGCACCACCAGATAGATGCAGTAGAACAGCATCAGAGCGAAGGAAACCGCCATCACCATTCCCCGGGCGACCTGGTAGCTGGACAGCATCACCAGCAGGGTGTAGGGCACCAGAACGGCGTACAGCAGCCAGTCCTTCCGGTCAAAGCCCAGGGCGGCGTAGACCTCGTGCATTCCAATCAGGGCGACGGCGGCCACCACCAGGTTGAACACCATGGTGTTGAAGGTCAGCATGACCAGAACCAGAACGGCAATGCCCACCAGGGCTGTAATCACTCGTGTTTTCATCGTTTCTCCTTACTTCGGGGTGTCCCCGGTCAGATGCCGCCGAACCGGCGGGAGCGCCGGTTGTACTCCTCAATGGCGGCGTCCAGGTCGGCCGGGGTGAAGTCGGGCCAGAGGACGTCCATCTCCACCAGCTCGGAGTAGGCGGCCTGCCACAGCATGAAGTTGGACAGCCGCTTCTCCCCGCTGGGGCGAAGGATCAGGTCGGGGTCCCGCTGGCCGGCGGTATACAGATGGGCCGACAGCATTTCCTCGGTGATGGAGGCGGGGTCCAGCTGACCGGCGGCGGCCTGACGGGCCAGGGCCTGGGCCGCCCGGACAATCTCCTGGCGGCCGCCGTAGTTGACGGCGATGTTCAGCACCATGCCGGTGCGGTCGGCGGTGCCCTCCTCGATCTCGTTCATCAGCTTCTGGTAGCGGGGCTCCAGGGCCGTGCGGTCCCCCAGAAAGACAATCTTATTGTTGCGGCTCTTGTAATCAAAGGCCTTGATAAGATATTCCCCCAGCAGCTTCATAATAGCCCCCACCTCGTCGGCGGGGCGCTTCCAGTTTTCGGTGGAAAAGGCATAGAAATACACCGACGCCAGGCCCAGCTGGTCGCAGTAATCGGCGATCTGCTGGAACACCTCGGCGCCCTTTTTATGGCCGGCGGTGCGGGGCAGGCCCCGCTTTTTGGCCCAGCGGCCGTTGCCGTCCATGATGATTCCCACCGACAGCCCGCGTGCAAATGAATCGGGATGCTGCGGCATTGTTTTAACCTCCTGTCCCGGCCGGCACTTCCCCGGCCGGTTATCGCAAAAAGTGCCGCGCACCTCCCAGCACACGGCACCTCCTGTTCCTTTGCTTGTGATCGATCAGACCGACATGATTTCCTTCTGCTTTTCCTCGACTGCCTTGTCGACCAGCTTGATGAACTTGTCGGTGACCTTCTGGACATCTTCTTCCATGGTCTTCTGGCTGTCCTCGGTCAGCTCGCCGGCCTTCTTCATGGCCTTGGCCTTATCCATGGCGTCGCGGCGGACGTTGCGGATGGCCACCTTGGCCTCCTCGCCCATCTTGGCCACGTCCTTGGCCAGCTGGCGGCGGCGCTCCTCGTTGGGTGCGGGGAAGTTCAGGCGGATGGTCTGGCCGTCGTCAATGGGGTTGATGCCCACGTCGCTGGCCTGGATGGCCTTGCTGATGGGACGCAGCAGAGAGCGGTCCCACGGGGTGATGGTCAGGGTGCGGGCCTCGCTGACGGCCACCGAAGCCACCTGCTGGATGGGGGTGGGGGAACCATAGTAGTCCACCGTCACCTTATCCAGGACGGCGGGGTTGGCCCGGCCGGCGCGGACAGCGGCCAGCTCCCGCTCCAGATGCTCCACCGCGCTTTTCATCTTGTCCTCAAACACCTTGGTATTGCTGCTCATAGTCGTCTATCTCCTGTTCGTTATCGTAATCCTGCCGGGCTGCGCGCCCAGTCTGATCCTGATTCCAGCATCGCGCTGCGGCGAAACGATCTTCGCCGCGGCTCGCCCCGCGGGCCGGGGCCCGGACGGAGGGAGCAAGTTCTTTCAGATTAGTATAGCGCCGGGTTACTCCTCGTAGACCAGAGTGCCCACATTTTCGCCCTGGACAGCCCGGGCGATGTTGTCGGGGTCGGCCAGGTCAAACACCAGGATGGGCAGGTGATTTTCCCGGCAGAGGGTGGCGGCGGTGCCGTCCATGACGGCCAGCTGATCCTCCAGCACCTTGGTGAAGGTGAGGGTATCGTACTTCTTGGCGTCGGGGTACTTGTGGGGGTCCTTGTCATAGACGCCGTCCACCATGGTGGCCTTGAACATCACATCAGCGGACACCTCCACGCCCCGCAGAGCGGTGGCGGTATCGGTGGAGAAGAAGGGGTTGCCGGTGCCGCCGCCGAAAATGGCCACCTTGCCGGCGTTCATGGCGTCCAGAGCGGCCTTGCGGTCAAAGACCGGGGCCACCTTGGGCATCTCGATGGAGGTAAAGACCTCGGCGGGAACACCCAGCTGGGCCAGCTTGTCCGAGACGGCCAGAGCGTTCATGACGGTGGCCAGCATTCCGATCTTGTCGGCCAGGGTGCGCTCCATCTTGCCGCTGGTGCGGCCACGCCAGAAGTTGCCGCCGCCCACCACAATGCCGATCTGGACGCCCAGGTCATAGGCCTTCTTGACGCCGCCGCAGATGGAGTCCATGGCGGCCTCGTCAAAGCCCGAGCCCTTGTCGCCGCCCAGGGCCTCGCCGCTGATCTTGAGAAGAATACGATTATATTTCAGTGCCATACAATTTATCACTCCGCGCAAATTAAGATTCTCATTGTGCCTATTTTACAATAAAACCGGCCCAAAGTAAACAGGAAAAGCATCTTCCGCCGCCGGGTATTTGCCAAAAGGCTCGTGCCAGGGAATGGGGGCGGCTATTTCCCCGGGAAATGTCCCTCAGAGGCTGTCCCGCAGGGCCCGGAGGGCCTGTTTTTGTTCCGGGGTGATGCGGCGGCTTTCCAGGGCTTTCTGGATGGCCTTGGCCCGGACCCAGGGGGACAGCCGGGGTTCGGCCACCCAGGGCCAGGCGGCCTCGGGCTGTTTGGCCAGGGCGGTGGCAAAGAACCAGGCCACCATCATCCGCACATAATACTCCTCCGAATCCACTGCCCCCGCCCATTCCAGGTACTCGGGCCGGAACCCATCGTCCAGATAATAGCGCATCAGCATCCCCAGACCATAGCGGACGGTATAGACCCTGTCGGAATCCATCCACCGCCGCACCGGTTCCAGCAGGCGGTCGGTGTTTTTGGCGAATACCCTGGGGCTGGTGGTGTCGCAGGTGGCCCAGTTGTCGATGTAGGGCAAGAAGGCCTCCACCCCCGCCAGGGCCGCGTCGTAGTCCCGGATTCGCTCCAAAAGGAAGCCGTGGAGGTTGTCCTCCTCGTAGTAGGCGTGGGGCAGCCGGCCCAGAAAGGCCTCCCCTTCGGGGGTGCCGGCCAGCTCTCTGGCCAGGGCCCGCAGAGCCGGAATCCGAACCCCGATCACCCTTTCGGGCGGAACGGTGGGCATCAGTCTGCACTGAAAGTCCCGATAGCTCTCATCCTGCATGGCAAAGAGTTTCTGGCGGATCTGCTGGGCCGCATCGGACATGGAACACCCCTCCTTTCCCCTATCTTACCGGAAAGCCGGGCCGGTGTAAAGCAGGATTTTTCATTTTTCGCTCTGGACTTTTTGAAAAAAGTGTGGTAAAATACTACTCACACATGCGGGTATAGTACATCGGCTAGTATAACAGCCTTCCAAGCTGTGGAGGTCGGTTCGATTCCGATTACCCGCTCCAATCGCCCCACAGGTTTCGGCCTGCGGGGCTTTTTTGTCGTTCTTTTTCCCGTGAACCCCAAGGAGGCCCATCATGTCCGCTGTCATCCAGCTCAAACCCTACCAAAACGAAACCGACACCGCCCTCTCCCTGATCCAGGCCTTCTGGCTGCACCACAGCCATGTGGAGCAGACCGCCGGGGAGGCCGCCCGGGACCTGGAGGCCTGGACCGGCGACGGCCACGCCTTTTATCTGATCCAGTGCCAGGGGCAGGTGGTGGGCTTTCTCCATCTGGGCAGCCGGGGCGGCCCCATCGACTGGCTGGAGGAGCTGTTCGTCCTGCCCGCCTGGCAGAACCAGGGCATCGGCACCGAGGCCATCCGCCAGGCGGAGGAGATGGTCCGGGCCTATTCCGACGCGGTCCACATCGAGGCCGTCGCCCGGAACGAGGGCGCCATCCGGCTGTACCGCCGTCTGGGCTACGACTGCCTCAACTCCATCACCATCCGCAAGGACCTGCGGGACACCGGATTCCGCTGTGTGCGGCAGGAAAAACTCTACGATCTGCCCTTTGAAATCCGCAAAAAAGACTGAGCCGGAGACGCCGGTAGAATACATCATCCATTTGCTTGAAAATTATTTGACAATCACCGCCGAAAGTGTATAATATCACTAAAGCCTTTGACTCACACGAAAGTCTCTGGCTTTTATGACTTTCATGGACTTATATGGAGGAGATTGTATCATGTCCAAGTTGGAAACCCGCAGAACGTTCCTGAAGCAGACCGGCCTGTCCCTGGGCGGTCTGGCTCTGCTCGGTCTGACCGGCTGCTCTCAGCCCGCCGCCAGCTCCACCGCAGCATCCTCTGCCGCGTCCTCTGAGGCCACGGCCACCGCTGCTGCCGCAGAAGCCACCATTCCGGCCCATCCCTATCCTTCCTGTGAATTCGATCTGGACCGGGTGCAGGAGCTGGGCTATGAGAGCTTCTATCAGAACGGCTGCTGCTTTGCAGTGTCCAACGCTCTGCTGACCGAGCTGAAGGAAAAGGTCGGCTTCCCCTACACTGCCATCCCCGCCGAGATGTTCGTCAACGGCAAGGCAGGCTACGGCGCCGGCACCCTCTGCGGCTCTCTGGGCGGCGCAGCCGCCGTCATCGGCCTGATGTGCTCTCCGGAGGACGCTTCGGCCATCACCAAGGAGCTGTTCAGCTGGTACACCTCCACCAATCTCCCCATCTATCAGCCTGAGATCACGGCCGAAACCCCCACCATCGCCAAGACCGTGAACTGCTCCGACAGCGTCACCACCTTTATGAACGCCGCCGGCATCACCGAGATGAGCGATCCCCGCCGTATGGCCCGCTGCGGCGGCGTCAGCGCCGACGTGGCCCGCAAGACCGCCGAGCTGCTGAACATCCACTTCGGCTACATGGATGCCGCCCCGGCTGAGAACACCGCCGAGGAGGCTCTGGCCGACAACGAGTACATCGGTGAGGGCGAAGGCTTTGGCGGCACCATCAAGGTCAAGGTCACCATGGACGGCGACAAGATCAGCAAGATCGAAGTGCTGTCCCACGGCGAGACCGCCGGCGTGTCCGACCCCGCCTTTGAGACCATCCCCGACGCCATCATCAAGGCCCAGTCCACCGACGTGGATCTGGCTGCCGGCGCATCCTTCTCCAGCCAGGGCATCATTGACGCCGTGAACGACGCTCTGTCCAAGGTGGCCAAGTAAGCGCCTGTCCCCTTTTTCTGAATAAAAAATCCGCATCTTTCCTGTGCCGTTTTGGCCGGAGGGATGCGGATTTTTCTGGTTTCAGGGGATGTTCCCGGGCCTCACAGCAGGGCGAGGCGGATCAGGCCCAGCACCAGCAGGTGAACCGGGTAGAACAGGTAGAAAAACCACTGGGCGAACCGGCGGCCTTTCTCGGCCCGCCGTCCGTTGTAGAGGCACAGGATGACAAAGCCTGCCAGCACCACCCCCAGAGCGCCCCAGGGTCCGGTCTGGCTCAGCAGGCCCATGACGGCAAAGAGGACCGCGGCCCAGCCAAAGGCCTGGATGGTCCGCCGGCGGGAACCCCTGGCCCAGGCGAACAGGAGGGTGTAGCAGGGAGCCAGCAAAGCCCAGTCGCAGATGCAGGACAGCAGCACCAGACCCGTCAGGGCGGTTTTGCGCCGCAGGCCGGGAGCCAGGTGTTCCCGCACCTCCAGAAGGCCAAAGCAGATCAGGAGGGTGAACAGCATGTTCAGACCCTGGAACTGGATGCCCGTCCCCTGGCTGAAGGCCAGGCTGAAGGGCAGCTGGGACAGCAGGGCGAACCCTGCCAGCCGGAGGGCATATTTTTTCTTGGATCGGGTGTAGCCGTATCCCTCCACCAGAAACCAGCACATGACCGGCGCGGTGAAATAGCCGATGTCCACCATCACCTCATACAGAAGGCCGGGGGCCAGAAAGATATTGGCGATGTGGTTCAGCAGCATGGTGAACATGGCGATGTACTTGATCTGGTCCCGGTTCAGCACCGGCCAGCGCGCGGCTTGCTCGTCCATTGGAAACAACTCCTTTCCCGTTTCCTCAGCCCTGCCAGCCCCGGGCGGCGGGGTCCAGCTGGCCGGCGGCGGTATACAGCAGGGCGTTGCAGACGGCCGCCGCCACGCTGCTGCCCCCCTTGCGGCCCATGGCGGCAATGGCCGGCACCCCCAGCTTTTCGCACAGGGACATCAGCCGTTCCTTGCTCTCCACCACATTGACAAAGCCCACCGGCACCCCGATGATGAGGGCCGGGCGGAAATCCCCCGCCTCCATGGCGTCACAGAGGGCAAAGAGGGCGGTGGGGGCGTTGCCCACCGCAAACACCGCCCCCGGATGCTGCCGGGCGGCATACTTCATGGCCGCCACCGCCCGGGTGGTGCCCGCCTCTTTGGCGGCGGCGGCCACCGCCGGGTCGGCCATATAGCAGAAAGCCGCCCCGCCCAGTTTGGCCAGGGCCGGCTTGCTCACCCCCGCCAGGGCCATATTGGTGTCGGTGACGATGACCGCCCCGGCGGCCAGGGCCTCCGCCCCCCGCCGGACCGCCTCCGGGGTGAACCGGAGGTTTTCGGCGTACTCGAAATCCGCCGTGGCGTGGACCACCCGGCGGACCACCGCCTCATTCTCGAGCGGCGGAGTCAGACCCCGCTGGGCCAGCTCCTCCGCAATGATGGCCAGGCTGGTCCGCTCGATGTCGCCGGGCAGTTTATGGGTTTGTTCGCTCAAAATTCCACCCCTTTCCGGGCTTTGACCCCTTTTTCGTAGGGGTGGCGCCAGCAGTGCATCTCGGTGGAATAGTCGGCCAGCTCCTCCATCCAGGGGGCGGGCTTGCGGCCGGTGAGGACAATCTCCTGCCCCGCCGGGCGTTCCCGCACCGCCTGTTCCAGCAGCTGCCGGTCCACCATGTTCAGTTCCCAGGCGGCGCAGGCCTCATCCAGCACCAGCAGGTCCGCCGGGCGGGCCAGCGCGGCCCGCAGATTCTCATTTTGCAGGGCCCGGGTGGCGGCTTTTTCGGCGTCGTTCATCTGAAAGACAAACTTCTGCCCCGCCTTGCCCCGGTAAACCTCGGCCCCCAGCTGCCGCAGCAGAGGGATTTCGCCGGTGTCGGCGCCCTTCAAAAACTGCACCACCACCACCCGGCATCCATTGCCCAGGGCCCGCAGGGCCAGGCCCATGGCGGCGGTGGTCTTTCCCTTGCCTTCTCCCCAGTAGAGGTGTACCATTCCCAGTTCCATTGTCAGCCCTCCATCATTCGATAAATGGCGTCCATGTCCAGCGCGGCCCGGACCGCTTCGGCCAGACGGTCAAATTCCCGCTCCTGGAACGCCCGGTGGGACAAAGGCGCCGCCCCGGCCGGGTCGATGCCCTTGGTTTTGCACAAGAGGTCCGCCAGGCGGGCGGTGGCCTCGCCGGTGTCAAACAGGCCGTGGAGGTAAGTGCCGTAGACATTGCCCGCCGCACAGCCCTCGGCCCGGCCATCTTCCAGGCGGCAGAAGGGTTCCCCGTCCACTTGGGTCTTGCCCATATGGATTTCGTAGCCCTCCAGCCGGGCCCCTGCGAAGGGCCCCGCCAGGGCCTGGGCTTCCACCCGGGTGCGGGTCTTTTGGGCACAGAACACCGTATCCACCGGCAGCAGGCCCAGACCCCGCACCACCGCCCCGGGAACGCCGCCCTCGGTGCCCTCGGGGTCGGAGAGGGTGCGGCCCAGCATCTGATATCCGCCGCAAATCCCCATCACCGGCACGCCGGCGGCGGCCAGCTTCAGAATGGCGGCTTCCAGGCCGTTCTCCCGCAGCCAGACCAGGTCGTCCAGGGTGCTCTTGGTCCCGGGCAGAATCACCACGTCGGGCCGGCCCAGCGTCTGGGGGCCGCTGACATACCGCACCCCCAGCAGCGGATGCTGTTCCAGGGGGGAAAAGTCGGTGAAGTTGGAGATCCGGGGCATCCGGATCACCGCGGCGTCCAGAGGCTTATGGGCCTCGGTGCGGCCCAGGGACGGGGCCAGAGAGTCCTCGTCGTCGATCTCGGTCCGCACATAGGGCACCACCCCGATGACCGGCACCCCGGTCTTTTCCTCCAGAGGGGCCAGGCCGGGGCGCAGGATTTCCACATCGCCCCGGAATTTGTTGATAATCAGGCCCTTGACCCGGGCCCGTTCCTCCGATTCCAGCAGGGCCACCGTGCCGTACAGCTGGGCGAACACCCCGCCCCGGTCGATGTCTCCCGCCAGCAGCACCGGCGCATCCACCAGCCTGGCCAGGCCCATATTGACAATATCGTCGGCCTTGAGGTTGATTTCGGCGGGGCTGCCCGCCCCCTCAATGACGATGACGTCGTTTTCCTCCGCCAGGCTGTGATAGGCCGCCAGAATCTCGGGCACCAGCTGCTTTTTGTACCGGAAATAGTCCCGGGCCGGCATCTGGCCCCGGACCTCGCCGTTGACAATCACCTGGCTGCCCACGTCGCTGCAGGGTTTCAGCAGGATGGGATTCATCCGCACATCCGGCTCCACCCCGGCGGCCATGGCCTGCACCACCTGGGCCCGGCCCATCTCCAGGCCGTCCCGGGTGACGTAGCTGTTCAGGGCCATATTCTGGCTCTTGAAGGGGGCGCACCGCAGCCCGTCCTGATGGAAAATCCGGCACAGGGCTGCACACAGCAGGCTTTTGCCTGCCCCCGACATGGTCCCCTGCACCATGATGCAGCGGGTCTTTTTCATCCCAGCACCTCCTTCAAAGCCGCCAGCAGGCGGTCATTTTCCGGCCCGGTGCGGACCGCCGTCCGGTACCATGTATCGTCCAGGCCCTGATAATTGCCGCAGCTGCGCAGCAAAACCCCACGCTGCCGCAGAGTGTCTATCAGGGGCTTTTCGCAGCGGAACAGCAGATAGTTGGCCTCGCCTTCCACCACCCGGCAGCCCAAGGCCCGCAAGCCCGCTGCCAGCCGGGGCCGCTGGGCCCCGATCAGGGCCCGCACCCGCTCCACATAGGCCGTTTCGTTCAAAGCAGCCAGGCCCGCCTCCTGGGCCGGGGTGGACACCGCCCAGGGCTGGCCGGCCCGGCGCATCCGGTCCAGCAGGTCCTCATTGGCGGACAGGGCATAGCCCAGCCGCACCCCCGCCATGCCGTAAATCTTGGTGAAGGCCTTGAAAATCAGCAGGTTGGGAAAGTCCTTCAGTCTGCCTTTCAGCGTGTGGGCGTCGGGGTCGGCCAGAAAATCCCCGAAGCACTCGTCCAGGGCCAGCACCGCCCCCACTTCCCGGCAGCGGGTCAGAATCCGTTCCAGCAGGGGCCGGGGGGTGGTGCGGCCGGTGGGGTTGTTGGGCTCACAGAGAAAGACCATCTCCACCCCCGGGCGGATGGCCTCCAGAATCCCCTCGTCCAGGGCAAAGTCCTTTTCTTCCCGCAGGACATAGTGTTCCACATTGCAGCCGGCGGACTGTTCCAGGGCTTCCTGGTATTCCGCAAAGGTTGGGGCGGTCACCAGAGCCCGCTTGGGCCTCAGGGCCAGCGCCGCCCGCCAGATCACATCTGCGGCGCCGTTGCCGCAGAGGATCCATTCCGGCGGCAGGCCCTCCGTCCGGCCGATGGCCTCCCGCAGGGCGCGGCAGAGGGGGTCCGGGTAGCGGGTGCACCGGTCGGCGCAGGAGGTCAGAGCCCGGGCCACCCCTTCCGGCAGGCCCAGCGGGCTGACATTGGCCGAACAGTCCAGCAATGGGGCGTTGGGGCCGTACTGGGCCGCAAAGCCCGCCCAGTCCCCGCCGTGGGTCAGCGTCACATTCTGCTTCATAGCCACCACCTCAGCCCAAACCACACACCCAGCCGGAGGGCCAAACCCAGACCCAGAGCCAGGAATCCCGCCAGGTAGAGAATCCGGTCGGCCCGGAGGATGTCCTCCGGCTCCACCGGGCGGCCGGGGTCGCCGATGGTGGGCTTGTCATAATATTCCCCAAAATACCAGGCCGGGCCCGCCAGCTGGACCCCCAGGGCCCCGGCGCAGGCCGATTCGGTCTGGGCCGAATTGGGGCTGGCGTGGCAGCGGCGGTCCCGCCGCCAGATGCGGAAGGCGTTTTTGGCGTCAAAGCCGGCCAGGGCCGCGGCCGCAATCCAGACCAGGGCCGCCAGCCGGGCGGGAATCCAGTTGGCCGCGTCGTCCAGATGGGCCGCCGCCCGGCCAAAGTAGAGATACCGCTGGTTTTTGTAGCCCACCATGCTGTCCATGGTGTTGACGGCCTTATAGGCCAGGCCCAGGGGCGCGCCCCCGATCAGCAGGTAAAACAGCGGCGCCAGCACCCCGTCCGAGAAGTTCTCGGCCACCGTCTCCACGGCGGCCTTGGCCACCCCTTCCGACGACAGGGCCGCGGTGTCCCGGCCCACAATCCGGCTCACCTGACGCCGGGCCGCCGGCAGGTCCCCGGCTTTCAGGGGCGGATAGACCCGGCTGCTCTCGTCGGCCAGCCCCTGCAGGGCCAGCGCCTGCCAGCACCACAGCAGCTCCACCCCAAAGCCCAAAGCCGGGTGGATATGGTAAGCCAGGGCGCAGACCGCCGCCGTGACGGCCCAGGTGCCCAGAGGCAGAACCGCCGCCAGCACCCGCCCCGCCGTCCGCTGTCCGGCGGGGGTGTCGGGAAAAATCCGCCGCAGCAGCCGTTCCAGCCGGGCGATGATTTTTCCCATCAGCACCACCGGGTGGGGCATCCAGGCCGGGTCGGCCAGCAGCAAATCCAGCCCAAAGCCCCCCAGCACCGCCAGCGCCGTCAGCATTCAGCCTCCGGGCGGGTATACTGGACGGTGCCCAGGCACTGCAGATGGTGTTCCTTCTGCCAGGTGTCGGCGTCCCCTTCCAGCACAAAGCCGCCGGCGTTGGGGCCGCACCATTCATGGTAGGTCTTGCGGGGCAGGGCGTACCGCTCCATGGAGGCCATCTGGGTGCCGCCATGGGCCAGAATCACCAGCTGATCCTTTCCCTCGGCAAAGGCCTGGTCCACCAGACGGGCAAAGGCCGCGCAGACCCGGGCCGAAAAGTCCTCTTTCCGCTCGCCATCGGGGCAGGTGCTCTCACAGTTGGAGGCCACCCAGGCCAGATAGTCGGGGTCCTGCTCCATCTCGATGTAGTTGCGGCCCTCAAAGGTGCCGAAGTTCATTTCCCGCAGATCGGGCACCACCACCTGGCGGGCCTCCGGGAACAAAATCTTGGCGGTCTGGCGGGCCCGGGTCAGGGGGCTGACATAAACCACCTCGGGGTCAAAATCGGCCCGGCGCAGCATGGCCCGGCCTTTGGTGGACAGGGGGATATCCCGCTGTCCCTGATAGCGCTTCTGGGTATTGTACTCGGTCACGCCATGGCGCAGCAAATAGATTTTCACAGTGCACACTCTCCTTTCAATACCAGCGGCAGCCCGCAGAACACCCGTACCACGCAGTCGGCCCGGGCCGCCAGCAGGCAGGCCAGGCGGCCCGCCGCTTCCCGGCTGGCCCGCTGGGCGGCGTCGTCCGGCACCACGCCGGCCCCCACCTCGGTCATCAGGACCATCTCCCGGGCGGACAATTCTTCCGCCAGGGCTTCCAGATTCTCGCAGTCCGCCGCCAGGTCCTGGGCATCCCAGACGGCGCGGGAGGACAGTTCCTCCGGGGTACAGCCCAGCACACGGCAGGCAAAAGCCCGCTTCCCGCTCCAGAGCGGGCCGGTAATCAGCATCATTTTACCCTTTCCCCCTCTCTGCGGGCCTCAAAGACCCGCCAGCTGCACCGCCGTCAGGGCGGCCAGCATCCACAGTTCACACCGCTGGAGGAACCATCCGGCCAGGTCCCCGGTGATGCCGCCGAAGTCCCGCCGGGACACCACGGTATACCGGCCCAGGGCCGCCAGGGCGGCGGCCAGCACCGCCCAGCCCGAGGCGCCCCCGGCCCCCACCAGGATCATGGACACCACCAGGATCACCCCGGTGAGGATGGCTTTCACCCGCCTGCGGTCGGCGGCGGTGGAAAACGTATAGGCCAGGCCGCTGTGTTTGGCCAGCGGCAGGGCGGCCACCGCCCAGCCCGAAATTGCCCGTTCCAGCACAAAGCCCAGCTGCATGCAGCCCACCGCCTTGGGGGTCAGGGGCAGGGTTCCCCACAGGGCAAAGCTCAGCACAAACCAGCTGCACAGCCGGATCACCGCAAAGGCCCCGCAGTGGGAGTCCTTGAGGATGGAAAGGCGTTTTTCCTGGTCGCCGTAGCTGGCCAGGGCGTCGCAGGTGTCGGCGTAGCCGTCCAGATGAATCCCGCCGGTGATCCACACCGGCAGAAGGCAGAACACCGCCGCCCGCAGCAGCACCGGCAGTTCCAGCGAGGCCGCCAGCCAGCCCCAGATCCCGGCAGCCGCGCCGCACACCACCCCCACCAGAGGGAAGGCGCACAGGGCGTACCGCATGTTCTGTTCGTTCCAGATGGGCTGGGGCACCGGCACCGCCGAGAACATCCCGAAGGCCACTGCCACCGTCTGGCCCATGATTTTCAGCCGGCCCGGCATCTTTGCGCCGGCCCGTTCAGTCCAGTCTTTCACCCGGGCCGTTCCCCGCGCCCAGCCTGTCCGGATTTTTTCCCGGGCCTTTTCCATGGTTTCCTTGTTCATTCCTCTGCCCCCTTATAGTAATACGGCAGCCCGCAGACCACCTCACAGACCCGGTCGGCCCGGGCCGCCAGCGCCCGGTGCGCCCGGGCCATCAGGCTGAGATAGTCCTCGGTTCCCGGGGCGTAGTCCCGCCCGCCGGCAAAGATCTCGTTGGAGACCACCACCAGTGCGCGGCACTGCACCCGCAGATGTTCGATTCCGTCCAGAATGGCGTCCAGAGCCCCTTCCGGGCCGGCTCCCGCCGGGCTGTACAGCTCATTGGCCGCCAGGTTGCCCAGATCTTCCAGCAGCACCGTCCCGCCCGGCCCGGGCAGGGTCAGTCCCGCCAGGCCGGTGTACCGCTCCACCGTCACAAAGCCTTTCTCGGCCCGCATGAGCCGGTGGCGGTCAATCCGGGCATGGCACTCGCCGTCCATGGGCTCCATGGTGGCCAGGTAGTACCGGGGCCCCGGCCCCGCCGCCAGCACCAGGCTTTCGGCGTATTCGCTTTTTCCCGAGGCCGACCCGCCAATCACCAGCGTCAGCATCTCACACACCTTCTCCCTGGGGCTGGTAGGCCTCCAACCCGCACTGGTCAAAGCTGTAGCTCTCGGCGTAGACCGCCCGGGCCATATCCCACAGGGGGATGGAGGCCACCGCGCCGGTCCCCTCTCCCAGCCGCATCCCGGCGGTGATGAGGGGCTGTTTGCCCAGAGCGTCCAGCACCGCACGACCGGCCGGCTCCGCCGACACATGGCTGGCAAACACCGCCTTGGCCGCGCCGGGGCAGAGCCGCACCGCACACAGAGCCGCCACCGTACTGATGAGGCCGTCGGCCAGCACCGGCACCCGGTACGCCGCGCCCCCCAGAAAAACGCCGCACAGGCCCGCCAGGTCAAAGCCGCCCACCTTGGCCAGCACGTCCAGAGGGTCGGCGGGGTCGGGGCGGTTGACTTCCAGCGCCCGCCGGACGGCGATCCGCTTGCGGGCCAGGCCGGCGTCCGACAGGCCGGCTCCCCGGCCCACAAAGTCCTCCGCCGGGCGGTCCAGCAGAGCGCAGGCCACCGCCGCCGAGGTGGTGGTGTTGCCGATGCCCATTTCGCCGGTGGCCAGAAGATTCACTCCGGCCTCCGCCTGGCGGGACACCAGGGCCGCCCCGGCCAGCACCGCCTGTTCCGCCTGGGCCCGGGTCATGGCCGGGCCGCAGGTAATATCCCCGGTGCCGTTGCCCACACGGCAGGACAGCACCCCCTCTGTGGGGGGAAAGTTCAGAATGCCCATGTCCACCGGCACCACGGCGCACCGGGCGGCGTGGGCCATCCGGCAGACGGGGCTCTCCCCCGCCGCAAAGCCCCGGGCCACCGCTGCGGTGACCTCCGGCCCGGTCTGAGTGACCCCCTGGGCCACCACTCCATTGTCGGCGCAGAGCACCAGCACCGCCCGCTTGTCAAAACACAGGTCGGCGCTACCGGTGAGGGCTGCCGCATCTTCCAGCATGGTCTCCAGCAGGCCCAGACTGCCCAGCGGGTGGGCCAGGCTGGCCCAGCGCTGATGGGCCGCCGCCTGGGAGGCCTCGTCCGCCGGGGCCGAGGCTCGTTCCAGCAGGGTTTCGATGTGCTCCAACTGTTCCATTTTCTTCACCTTCCCTTTCGATAGGCTGCCGCCGCGGCGGCAAACCGTTCCGCCAGCCGGGGCTGGCCCGCAAAGTACAGATGCGGGAATCCGGCGTACAGGCTGGGGGAACTGTACCCGCAGGCCCAGCGGCGGCCGTCCGGCTTTTGGGCCTCGAAAGCATCTCCCGGCCGGGTGGAGTCCCAGTGATGGAACTCATGGGCCGGGGCGGTCTCCCCCGCCCGGAACAAAAGGCTGTCCTCCCGGGCGGTGAGGGCCGCATAGCCAAACCGCACCAGCCGTCCCACCCGGACCCCCTCTCCGGGCAATACCCCCGCCATGGGCCACACCGTCCCGGCCTCATCGGCCAGGCTCTGGCCCAGGTAGAGAAAGCCTCCGCACTCGGCCACGGTGGGCATCCCGGCCTTTACTGCCTCCGCAATGGCCCGGCGCATGGACTGATTTTGGCTCAGGGCCCGGGCATGCAGCTCGGGGTACCCGCCGGGCAGATAGAGGCCGTCGGCCTCGGGCAGGGCCGCATCCGCCATGGGGCTGAAAAAGACGCACTCTGCCCCCGCCTGCCGCAGGGCTTCCAGCCCTTCGGGATAGCAAAAGGAGAAGGCCGCGTCCCGGGCCACCGCAATCCGGGCCCGCACCGGGGGCAGAGGCTGGGGCGCGCTGGCCGGCGCCGGCCGGCGGCACAGATCCAGCAGCTTGTTCAGGTCGGCGTTGGCCTCCAAAGCATCCGCCAGGGCGTCCAGACGGCCGGTCAGGTCCTGGATTTCCTGGGCGGTGTACAGGCCCAGGTGGCGGCTGGGCAGTTGGGCGGCCTCCAGCCGGGGCAGGCAGCCCACCACCGGCAGGCCGGTCTCCTGTTCCAGCAGGGGGGCCAGCCGGGCGGCGTAGGCCGCAGAACAGTCGTTCAGCAGCAGAGCCGCCAGGTGACTGTTTTGCCGGAAAGCCTGCAATCCCTTGATCTGGGCCGCCAGGGTCAGGCTGGCTCCCCCAGGCCGCACCACCAGCACCACCGGCAAATCCAGCGTGTCCGCCACCTGCCAGCCGCTGGCGGCGTCGGTGAGGCCTGCGCCGTCATAGTACCCCATAACCGACTCCACCACCGCCGCCCCCCGGCCCGCCAGCCGGGCCTCATAGAGGGTTCGCAGCCGCTGGGGCGGCGTGAGGTACAGATCCAGGTTGCAGCTGGGCACCTCCAAAGCCGCCCGGTGAAACATGGGGTCGATGTAATCGGGGCCGCACTTGAAGGCGCAGGGGTCCAGCCCCCGACGCCACAGTGCCCGCAGCAGGGCGCAGACCACCGTGGTCTTGCCGCTGCCCGAGGCCATGGCCGCCGCCATCAGCTGGGGAATCTTTGGGTTTTCCATGGCCGCAGCCCTCCTTTAATCCTGTGCGGTGAGAATGAAAATTGGGTTTTCGGCCCGGAGGAGATGGACTTTTCCGCTCCCGGTGTGGGAGGCCGCAATCTGGCTGACCTGCACCGTCCGGCCCAGAGCCGTCAGGGCCGCCACGGCCGAGGCCAGGGTCTCCACCGTCACGGCGGTGATGCAGACCCGGGCGGCGGGGTTCGACCGATACACAGCGGCCAGAATCTCCCCCATCTCTCCCCGGGTGCCCCCGATAAAGACGGCGTCGGGGGCGGGCAGGCCCGCCAGGGCCGCGGGGGCCCGGCCCTCCACCACCCGGACGTTCCAGCCGCCCAGACGGTGGCGGTTCTCCCGGATGAGGTCACAGGCCTCGGGCAGGCATTCCACCGCCCACACCGGGGCCCCGCCATTGGCAAAAGCCAGCTCCAGGCTGACGCTGCCGGTGCCGGCCCCGATGTCCCAGACCGTCTCCCCGGGGCGGATGGCCAGTTTGGCCAGCACCTGGGCCCGGACGGCCTGTTTGGTCATGGGGATGGCCTCGGCCCGCACAAAGGTCTCGTCGGGCCAGCCGGGGGTCCGGGCCGGGGCCCGGGACGCCGGTTCCGCCAGCAGCACCGCCAGAGGGCCGAAGGGCCGGCCGGCCAGTTCTCCGGCCGTGCCGGCGGTGATGGTCTCGCCGGGACAGGCCAGGTTCTCCCCCACTGTCACCGGCAAATCTCCCAGCCCGGCCTCAGACAGGCGGGCGCAGAGGTCGGCGGGGCCGGTGTCCTTTCCGCCGGTGAGGAAGAACACCGGCTGTCCGCCGCAGACGGCGGCCACCGGGTCACAGGCGGTGCCGTGGGCCGACACCAGTTTCCAGTCCTGCCAGGGGCGGCCCAGACGGGCGGCCAGCAGCTGGACGCTGGAAAGTCCCGGCAGCACCCGGGCAGGGATGTTTCTCTGGGCCAGCCGTTCCAGCAGACCCGCCGCCCCCGAGTAAAACCCGGTATCCCCGCTGTAGAGGGCCACACAGGGCCCCGGGGAATCCAGCACCGCCGCCAGCACGTCATCGGCCCGGGCGGCAGCGACCCGCTCGGCGGTCAGGTCCTGGGGCAGGGCGTCCAGAAGGCGTCTGGCCCCCACAATCCGCACCGCCTCAGCCAGGGCCCGGGCGGCCTCGGCGGTGAGGGTGGCGGCCGAAGCCCCCATTCCCACCAGCGTTACCTGTTCCATGATGCCACCGCCTTTCTGCACTGGTCCAATACTTCCTCATAGGATGCGCCGCCGTCGGCGGGGCGGCGAATCACCACCAGGGTGGCCCCCGCCGCCCGGGCTGCTTCCACTTTGGCTCCAAAGCCTCCGGCCTCGCCGCCGTCCTTGGTGACCAGATACCGGGCCGAGAACTGCCGCAAAAGGGCTTCGTTCATCTCCCGGGTGAAGGGTCCCTGCATGGCCACAATGTTCCGGGCCGGGATGCCCGCCGCCGCGCAGGCGTCCAGCCCTTCATGGCTGGGCAGGACCCGGGCGATCAGCCGCTGGCCTCCCAGAGGCCCAAAGACCGCCAGCTCCTTGGCCCCGGTGGTCAGCAGGATATTTCCCTGGGTGCCGGCCAGCAGCCGGGCCGCCGAAGCCGCATCGGGGGCGGTCAGAGCGTCCTCGGGCAGGGGGCTGGCGGGGCGGAGCAGCCGGAGACAGGGCACCCCGGCCCGTTCACAGGCCATCCGGATGTTGGCGCTGGCCTGGGCGGCGTAGGGGTGGGTGGCGTCCACACAGAGGGCCGCCCCCGCCACCAGAGCCGCCATGTCGGCGGGGTCCATCCGGCCGGTGTGAACCGTGATGCCCGGGGCTTCCCCCTGCTGGATCTGGCCGTATTCGGTGGCCACGCAGACGGTGACCGGTATCCCTTCCGCCGCCAGCTGATGGGAGAGGGTCCGCCCCTCGGTGGTGCCGCTGAATACGGCAATCCCGGTCATTTCCGGTACCCCCGCGGGGTGATGAGGCGTCCGTTCTGGACCCGGGTCTCGGAGGAGCCCACAAAGACGGTAGTGAACATATCCAGCTCGGCGCTGCGCAGCTCTTCCAGGGTCAGCAGGCGGGCGGTCTGGCCGCCCCGGGCAATGTTCCGCACCCAGCCGCAGGCGGTGTCGGGGCGCAGGCCCGCATCCAGCAGGATCTCACAGGCCCGGCGGAGGGTATCTTTCCGCCGGTGGGAGGCGGGGTTATACAGGCAGAGGACAAAATCCCCCGCCGCCGCGGCCCGCAGCCGCTTTTCCACCATCTCCCAGGGGGTCAGCAGGTCGGACAGGGACACGGTGCAGAAGTCATGCCCCAGAGGCGCACCCAGCACCGCCGCCCCGGCCAGGGCCGCGGTCACGCCGGGAACCACTTCCACCTCCACCATGGGATAATTCCCCGCCAGTTCCAGCAGGGGGGAGGCCATGCCGTACACCCCCGCATCGCCGCTGCACACCAGAGCCGCGGTGCGGCCCTCGGCGGCCAGCTCCAGCGCCATCCGGCACCGGTCGATCTCCTTGGTCATAGGGGTGGAGCGCATCTCCTTGCCCGGGAACAGGGGAGCCACTAGGTCCAGATACACCGTGTATCCGCAGATGACATCCGCCTCCTGCAGGGCGGCACGGGCCGCCGCCGTCATTCCCAATGCGCTGCCGGGCCCCAGGCCCACTACATAGACTTTGTTCATTCCATCCACTTCCAATCCAGCTCAAAAGCCTTTGCGGCCATGGCCAGCGTCACGCCGTCCCCGGCCTGTTTGGGTATTTGCAGCGGCCCGCCCTCTGCGCCCAGCACGGCGGCCCGCTCACACACGTTGTCCACCCCCACTGTCCGGGCCACAAAGGCCGAGGGGGTGAAGGTTCCTTCCACCTGTTCCAGCTGCTGCGCCGAAAAGGTCCGCAGGGGCCAGCCGTGGGCCTGGCAGAGGTCCAAAAGCCCCGGTTCCCGGGCTTTGAGGTCAATGGTACAGACCATGGCCACCGCCTGGGCCGGGATGCCGGCCGCTGCAAGGGCCTGCTGCACAGCCTGTTCCAGCCGCTGGACCGGCACGCCCCGGCGGCAGCCCATCCCCAGCACAGCGGCCCGCGGGGCAATCCAGAGAGGGCCCGGGCCGGGGTCGGTGAGGGTGACGGCGGCGTCGCAGGCCGACTTGTCCTCCGTCAGCTCCACCCCGGCGGGGGGTGCGCCGGCGATGGGCCAGTCGCTGTAGATGCGGCAGGTTTTCCCCGCCAGGATGGCGGCGGAAAAGTGCTTGATGGTTTCGGGCCGCGGAATAACGCAGCCCTGCGCCCGGGCCCAGTCGTCCACCGGGAACAGTCCCCCGGCATCGGTGGCGGTGGTCAGCACCGGCACCGCGCCGCAGACTTTGGCAATGGACCGGGCCAGGGCGTTGGCCCCGCCCAGATGGCCCGACACCAGGGGCACCGCAAAGTGTCCCTGCTCGTCCACCGCCACCACGGCGGGGTCCTCGGCCTTATGGACCAGGTGGGGGGCCACCGCCCGGACAGCGATGCCGCAGGCTCCCACATACACCAGCCCCGCCCCGGAGGCGAAATGTTCCGCCGTCCAGCCGGCCAGGGTCACCGGCCCGCCGCAGCGGACCGCCTCCCCGCCCAAGGCGCGGGCCAAATTTTCGGCCAGAGCCAGTCCCCGGGCGCTGAAGGCCAGATAATACAGCCTCACAGGGAGGCCTCCCGGTATTCGGTGGTGAACGAGGGGTCGTAGAGCTTGCTCCGCTCATAGCCTCCCTGCCCCAAAAAGCTGCCCACCAGCACCAGAGCGGTCTTGCGGATGCCGGCCTCGGCCCCTTTGGCCGCCAGGGTGCCCACGGTGCACCGGACGATTTTTTCCTCCGGCCAGGTGGCCTTATAGACGATGGCGGCGGGGGTGTCGGGGGTATAGTCCCCCTTCAGCAGCTCCTCCTGGACCTGGGGCAGCATCCCCGACGACAGGAACAGCACCATGGAGGCCCCATGGGAAGCCATGGAGGCCAGGCTTTCTTTCTCAGGCACCGGAGTCCGGCCGGCCAGCCGGGTGATGATGACGCTCTGGCTCACCCCCGGCAGGGTGTATTCCGCCCCCAGGGCCGCCGCCGCCCCGCAGAAGCTGGACACCCCCGGGGTGTCGTCCCAGGGGATGCCGGCGGCGTCCAGGGCGTCCATCTGCTCCCGGATGGCCCCATAGACGCAGGGGTCCCCGGTGTGGAGCCGGACGGTGTCCCGGCCGTCGGCCTCGGCGGCCCGGATGGTGTCCAGAACCTGTTCCAGGGTCATTTCGGCGCTGTTGTAGATGGGGCAGCCCTCCGGCGCCATCTCCAGCAGGGCCGGATTCACCAGGCTGCCGGCGTAGATGATGCATCCCGCCTCGCCCAGCAGTTTGGCCCCCCGCAGGGTCAGCAGGTCGGGGGCTCCCGGCCCTGCTCCCACAAAATGTACCATCTTCTCACCCCTCCTTGACCACGATGGTCACAAAGTACCCGGCGTCCAGGGCGCGGACGGCGTCCTGGTCCAGGCTGGGCAGCACCAGTTCCCCCGGCAGGCCGCAGTTGGCCACCAGGGCGCTGCGGTCCGACAGGCCCTTCTGCTCCAGGGTGTTCAGCACCTGGGGCAGGCGGCGGGCGCTCTTCATCAGGATCTTGGTGCCGGGCCAGTCCAGGGCCGCCGCCAGATCTTCCTCCTGACCGCTGGGAATGATGTGCAGCGGGGTGTCGATTTCGGTGAGGCTGATGTTCAGCCGGGCCGACGACGCGCAGAAGCTGGGCACTCCCGCCACCCGGGCGGTGGCAAAGCCCTCCTCGGCCAGGTGTTCCATGAGGTAGGAACAGGTGGCGTAGATGGACACATCCCCGATGTTCAGCATGGCCACATCCCGGCCGGCCTCCAGCCGGTCCCGGACCAGGGCCATGGCCGCGTCATAGGAGGCTTTCCGCTTGGCCGGGTCGGGGGACATGGAGATGTCCAGGGGGAGGATTTCTTTTCCCTCCAGGTCCACCGCCTGGCGGGCGATGTCCAGGGCGATCTGGTTGCCCCCGGCGGTGCGGGGGGCGGCAATCACCGGGCATTCCCCAATGATCCGCACCGCTTTCAGGGTGAGAAGTTCGGGGTCCCCCGGGCCGACGCCCACCCCGTAGAGTGTACCTTTATTGTTCATGATGTTCTTCCCTCCAGCTATGGATGATGGCCTCGGCCTGGGGGCTGACCCCCAGGGTGCCGTATACGTTGGAAAAAAGCAGGACCCCCGCCTCATAGGCGCCGGCGGCCCGGCGCTCCACATGGCGCTGGGCGGCGGCGGTGAGGCTGGCCAGCACCGGCGGACGGAGGTTTTCCTCCTCCAGCAGGGCAATGCAGGCGTCGGTGGTGGCGGCCTCCATCAGCCGGGCGCAGAGGCTCCGGCTGGCCCCGGCCACCGCCGCATGGGCACAGAACAGCTCACAGCGGCCGTCGGCCTGGCGGGAGTGGGTGTTCATGATCCCCCCGGCCAGCTTGACCAGCTTGCCGATATGGCCCGCCAGAAGCACCTGGGCAAAGCCCTCGGCGGCGGCCATGTCCAGGGCGTCCCCGATGAAATTGGAACACCGCACCACCGGCACGCCCAGCCCGTCCAGACCATGGGCCGCCAGAAAGTCCGCCCCATAGTTGCCGGGGGTCAGAATCAGCCGGCGGCTGGTCTGGGCGGCCTGGCGCACCTCCACCGCAATGGTGTCCACAATGGCCTGTTCGCTCATGGGCTCCACGATCCCCGAAGTGCCCAGCACCGACAGGCCGCCCTCGATGCCCAGCAGGGGGTTGAAGGTCCGTTTGGCCCGCTCCTCCCCGCCGGGGATGGAAACAATCACCTCCACCCCGCCGGCATAGCCCGCCTCGCGGCAGACGTTTTCCACCGCCTGGGCGATCATCTGCCGGGGGACATGGTTGATGGCGGCGGCCCCCACCGGCTGGTCCAGGCCGGGACGGGTGACCCGGCCCACCCCTTCCCCGCCGTCGATGCGGACGCCCGGTTCTTCCGTCCGCCGCACCAGCGCGGTCACCAGCATTCCATGGGTGGCGTCGGCGTCGTCGCCCCCGTCCTTGCGGACCGAGCAGACCGCCCCGTCCTTCGTGCGGGCCAGGCCCTCGGGGCAGACCTCCACCGTCCAGCCCTTGGGGGTGGGCAGAGAGAGGGTTTCGGGCGTCTCACCCAGCAGCAGAAGCCGTGCCGCCCCCGACGCCGCCAGCGCGGCGCAGGTGCCGGTGGTATAGCCGCAGCGCAGCATCTTCTGGCCGCTGCGGATGTAATGTTCAAAGGCCACGGCCTGTTCCTCCTTGCGGATGCGTTTAGTTCAGGTCCTGGGTCAGGTGGGCGGCATACAGGGCCTGGATTTCCTCCCGGCGGCCCAGACCCTCCAGGGTGGCGGTGACGGCATAGCCGTCCTGCTCCAGCAGGGTTTTCCAGCTGTCGGGGCCCTCTCCGGCCATATCGTTGAGGGCATGGTCCCCGGCCACCAGCATCAGGGGGGCCAGGTGGACCCGTTCCACCTTCATATTGCGCAGGGTCTCCCGCACTTCCTCTAGGGTGGGCCAGCCCTCCACCGTACCCACGCGGATATCCGGCCGGCCGGCCAGCTCAAAAATGGTCTGGATGGCCGGATACACCACGTTGGCAAAGTGGGTGGAGCCGTGGCCCATCAGGACCACCGCCCGGCCCGTTTCGGCGGGAAAACGGTCCGCCACCATGGCGGCCACCGCCCGCAGGTCTTCGGTGGAGGCCAGCAGGGGCCGGCCCACCCGCAGCCGGGCAAAGCCGGAGGCGGCGGACAGGGCTTCGGCCCTTAGTTTATCATATTCGACGCCGCAGAGGAAGTGGGTGGGCTGGACAAACACGTCCTCCACCCCGTCCCGGCGCAGCGATTCCAATGCCTCGGGCAGGCTGGGCACCGGCTGGCCCCGCCCGGCCAGCACCCGGCGGATCATGCCGCTGGTGAAGGCCCGGACCATGACCCGCTCCGGGGCGGCGGCAGACAGGGCCTGTTCCACCGCCTCGATCTCCTGGCGGGCCGAGGGCACCGTGGTGCCAAAACTGACGCAGATAAGGGCTTGTTTCATGGGTTGGCTCCTTTCATGGGCCGGTACCAGATGGCGGGCCGGCCGTCCATTTCGGTGACCCGGGCGTCTACATGGTAGACCTGCCGGATCAGCTGTGGGGTGAGTACATCCCGGGGCGTGCCGCTGCCGGCCAGTTCCCCGTCCTTCAAAGCGTACAGCCAGTCGCAATAGGCCGCCGCCAAATTCAAATCATGCAGCGCCGCCACCACCGTCAGGCCCAGACCCCGCACCAGCTCCATCATGGACAGCTGATACTGAATATCCAGGTGGTTGGTGGGCTCGTCCAGCAAAAGGCACTTCGTCTGCTGGGCCAGGGCCCGGGCCAGCATCACCCGCTGGCGCTCCCCGCCCGACAAGGTCCCGAAGCTGCGTTTTTCCATGCCGGCCATTCCCACCGCCGCCAGGGCGTCGGCAGCTATCTGCCGGTCGGCGGCGGTGTCCCGCTGGAGGGGTTTCTGGTGGGGCGCACGGCCCATCAGCACCAGTTCCTCCACCGTGAAATCAAAGGCATAGGCATTGTGCTGGGCCACCACCCCGATCTTTTGGGCCGACTGGCGGAGGGTATAGTCCTGCAGGGGCCGGCCGTCCAGCAATACCGCCCCGCCGGTGGGGGCAAGGGTGCGGTAGATACACTTGAGGAGGGTGGACTTGCCGCTGCCGTTGGGGCCGATCAATCCCACAAACTGCCCCGTGTGGGCGGTCAGGTCGATGCCGTGGAGGATTTCCCGGCCGCCGGCGGCGGCGCGGAGGGCTTTGGTTTCCAGTTTCATGGGTTGGGCCCTCCAAAACCGTAGCGGCTGCGGGCCATCAGGCCCAAAAACACCGGGGCACCCAGCATGGCGGTCAGGATGCCCACCGGCAGCTCGTTGCCGGGCAGAATCACCCGGCAGAGGACGTCGGCCCACAGCAGGAACAGCGCCCCGCCCAGCGCCGACAGAGGAATCAGGCGGCGATGGTCGCTGCCGAAGGCCAGCCGCACCAGATGGGGAATCACCAGGCCCACAAAGCCGATGATACCCGCCGCCCAGACCGACAGTCCCACCAGCAGGGAGGCCGCCGCCAGGTAAACCATCCGCCGGCGGCGCAGGGAGACCCCCAGGGTCAGGGCGGTGTCCTCCCCCAGCAGCATCAGATTGAGGGGGCGGCACTGGGTGAGGAAAAAGGCGGTCCCGCCCAGGGCGGCGGCCAGCAAAACGCCGTTCACCGGCCAGGACGCCCCCGCCAGGCTGCCCATGGTCCAGCGGACAATCTGGCTGGCGGCCCGGTCGGGGCCGGCCTGGTAGATCAGGAAGTTGGAGAAGGCCCCGCAGACCGCCGACAGGGCCGCCCCGGCCAGCAGGAGCTTGACGGTGCTGGGCCGGCCGCCGGCGTTGGCCAGCAGGACCACCGCCGCCGACACCCCCATGGCCCCCAGAAAGGCCATAACGCCCACAAAATTCTCTCCAAAGGCGGCGCCTACCCCCAGCAGCAGGGCCAGGGAGGCCCCCAGCGACGCCCCGGAGGAAATCCCCAGCACATAGGGGTCAGCCAGAGGGTTCTGGACCACCGCCTGCATCACCGCGCCGCACAGGGACAGACAGCATCCCACCGCCGCGGCCAGCACCAGCCGGGGCAGCCGGATCAGCCACACCACGTCGTGGATGGGGGTGCCGGGGCCCCAGCCCTCCGGAATGGGACGGCCCAGCACCTTCCAGGCCAGTTCATCCCGGAGGACGGCGTAGACCTGGCCGGCAGGCAGGGGGTTGGTGCCCATGCACACCGCCGCCAGAAAAGACAAAGGCAGCGCCGCTCCCAAAAGGGCCAGCGTCAGCCCGAAGGCGGGCCGAAAGCTCCGGCGGGCCATCAGGCTGCATCCCCATACAGGCCGGCGGCGATGGTGCGGATGCCGTCCACCGTGCGGGGGCCGGCGGCATAGATATCTCCCAGCATCACCGGGTACACCCGGCCGTTCTGCACCGCCGACAGGCTGGCCAGGGCGGGGTCCTCTGTGATGGCCGCCAGCTGGCTGGCCATGACCGTCTCAGAGTCCTCCCCCGAATACGCCATATACACCACGAAAATCACCTCGGGGTCGGCGGTGACCAGGGCTTCCTTGCTCATTTCGCTGCCCTCGGGCTGGACCAGCTGGCCTCCCAGCTGGGTCACCATATCCCCTGCCAGGGTGTTGGCCCCGTAATTGGTCACCGTTCCGCCGATGGGCTCCACCACGGCGGTCCGCACCGCCGGGCGGCCCTCCACCGCCTGGAGGGTGGACTCGATCTCCTGGCGCATTTCGGCTACCAGGGCCTCGGCCCGGTCCTCCACGTCAAAGATCTTGCCCAGGTTCAGAAGGTCGGTGTATTCGTTTTCCAGGGTGCGGGAGCCGCCGGGGCAGGTGTTGCTGTTCATGTAGGTTCCCACCCCCTTGGCGTTCCATGCGGCGGTATCACCCAGGTTCTTCTCGCTGAACAGAGACCCCCAGGACAGGATCAGGTCGGGCTGAAGCAGGGTCACCGTCTCCTTGTCGGGGGCAAAGACATCGGCCTGGTAGTTCATTTGGGCAAAGCCCTCCTGCCACTCGGCCTTGACCTCATTGTCCAGGCCATAGGAGGCCGCCACATGGTCCTCCAGGCCCAGGGCGATCATGCTCTCGATGGAGCCCTGGTACACCGCCACCACCCGCTGGGGGGCCTGGGTGTAAGTGTAGGTCACCGGTTCGCCGGCGTAGTTGTAGTTGGTGATGGTCACCGGGTAGTGGCTGTTTTCCGGGGCGGATGCCTGGGGGATGATGCTGGAGGCCGGCGGGGTGGTGCCGGCGGCGCAGCCGGCCAGCTGGACGGTCAGGGCCATGGCGGCCAGGGATGCAAGGAAGGTTCTGCGTTTCATGGGATCTTCTCCTTTCGCCTGTACTGCACCGCGCTGCAAAAAGAAAATGCCCCTCTCATAATTTCCTTATGAGAAAGGCATCCCAAAGACAAAGCTCCTCCAAGGGCAGGCCGCGGGGCCCGCCCTCCAAAAATCAGCGCACTTGTTTTCCGCGCCGGCGTTTGGTCCGTCCGCAGCGCGGGTTCTGCCCTTCCGCCGCCGGACAGGCTCCGGGGCGTGCAGTATGAACCGACAGGGCAGGTCTTCCGGCTCGGGCGTCAGCGCCCCGGCCTGCCTTCCCGCATGCTCGCATGCAGTGACATCGTTGGCCGGAGCTCCTCCCTTACGGCGGCGGTCCCGCACAGGCTTTGCACCTGTTTCCCTATTCTCCCGGCCGGCCATGCGGCCCCGGGCACCCTGCGGCGCTTTGTGTTTTATAGCATAGCATAAACCCGGCTCTGCCGCAAGGTTATTCCTCGTCCCCGGCGGCCCGGCGCTGCTCGGCAAACACCGTCTCGATCAGCTCGTCCAGGTCGGACAGGTAGGTCAGCTGGCAGCAGGCCCGGCGCAGGGCGGCCGCCCCTTTCAGGCCCTTCATATAGTGGATGACCTGGGCCCGGGCCTGGGGCATGGCGGTGCGCTCCCCCTTCTGCTCCACCATCTCCTCCACCTGGCGGCGGAGGGCGTTCATCCGGGCCTGGAGGTTGGGCTCGGGGGGCGCTTGGCGGCCCTCGATGGCGGCGTTGACCCGCTCAAAGAGCCAGGGATCCCCCAGAGCGCCCCGGGCGATCATCACGCCGTCGCACCCGGTCTCCTGCATCATGGTCAGGGCGTCGGCGGGGCTGTTGATATCCCCGTTGCCCAGCACCGGCACCTTCACCGCCTCTTTCACCGCACGGATGATGGACAGGTCAATGCCGGGGGTGTACATCTGCTCCCGGGTGCGGGCGTGGACGGCGATCAGCACCGCGCCGGCCTGCTCACAGGCTTTGGCGCACTCCACCGCCGTCACATGGTCGGCATCCCAGCCCTTCCGCATCTTGACGGTGACGGGGCGGCTGGTATGGGCCACCACCTGGGCCACGATCTCTCCGCACACCTCGGGGTGAAGCATCAGCTTGCTGCCGGCGCCTCCCGAGACGATCTTGGGGGCGGGGCAGCCCATGTTGATATCCAGAAAGTCGAAGTCGTATTCCTCCAGGGCGGCGGCAGCCTCGCCCATGATGGAGGGCACTTCCCCGAAGATCTGCACCCCGTAGGGGGCGCCGTTGGGCTCGGCCTTCACCAGGCTCAGGGTCTTGTAGTCGTGGTAGGTCAGGGCCCGGCTGGACACCATCTCGCTGACGGTGAACCCCGCCCCGTGCTGGGCCATCAGCCGCCGGCAGGGGGCGTCGGTGAAGCCGGCCATAGGCCCGAACACTGCCCGGTGGGCCAGGGTCACCGGCCCGATTTGGATTGTCTGCATAGTCTCTCCCCGCGCCGTTTTCCGCCGGCGCGCTGCAAAAAAGGGAAGCCAGCCCCTGCGGCTTTGCCGCCGGGCCGGCGTCCCCTGGTGTGTCGCTTATTCGCCGAGGTGAATCCGGTCCAGGACTCCTTCGGCCTTGGCCCGGGCCAGCTCCAGATGATGGGTCAGGGCGTCGGCGGCCGCCGACCAGTCCCCGGCCAGAGCCGGCTCCAGAATGGCCAGATGCTCATCGCAGGTGTCCCGCTGGCCGATCATGCCCACCTTGCCGGTCATGATCCGGAACCGGGTGTTCTGGCCGGTGATGGAGTCATGGGCCGACCGGAGGTACCGGTTGGGCAGGGTGCTGATGAGCAGCTCATGGAACGCGTCATCCCCTGCGCAGAAGTCCGGCATCAGTTCCGGGTGCTGCATCAGGGTGACGAAATGCTCCAGCTGGTCCCGCGGAAGCTGGGAGCCATACATCCGCAGCGCGTAGGGCTCCACCAGAAGCCGCACTTCGTAGATGCTGTGGACGTCCTCGTCGGTGATGGGGGACACCATCAGGCCCTTCTTGGGCAGGATGGTGATGAGCCCCTCCTGCTCCAGGCGGCCCAGCGCATCCCGCATGGGGGTGCGGCTGATGTTGCCCATCTCGGCGCACAGCTTCTGTTCGTTGAGGAACTGGCTGGGCGCATACTCACAGTTCAAAATTTTGGTTTTCAGGTATTGGTAAGCCTGCAGCTTTAAGCTGGGCTTGGCGGTGGTCTCGTTTTCTTTCATTCTTCTCTGCCTTCCCTTGAAATGCCGGCCCTGCAAACCGGACTTTGGACGCTGATGCCCCGGCCCTCTGAGGGATTCTGCGCCCTGTGCGCAGCGCACCCGCGGCCGATGGCAATAGTAATACAGTTTTATTATTTCACATTTCGGGCCAGATTACAAGGTTTCGGAACGGGTTTCACTTTCCTTCCACGTTTTATACAAAATTTTGCCTTTTTTTCTTCAATTTTGCCCAGTTTTTCTGTCCAGAGTTTTGGGGCGCGATTTTCCGCTTGCGCTTTTTGGCCGGAATGCTATACTAAAATGACGCAGAACTTACCCCCAAAACCTCGATCGAACGCAAAGGAAGTGTACCATCCCATGGCCCGCAGCAGCAGCTACAACACCCACACCCGCCAGCTCATTCTGGATTATCTCACCGAGAACCGCCGCCGGGCGGTGAGCGCCGCCGACATCGTCTCCCACCTGGAGGCCGCCGGCCAGCGCACCAACCCCACCACCGTCTACCGGTATCTGGACAAGCTGGCGGGAGAACAACGGGTGATGAAATACGTGGCCGACAAGGGCGAGCGGGCGGTGTACCAGCTCACCGACGCCCAGCGCCATTGTCACCAGCACATCCATCTCAAGTGCACCCGCTGCGGCGAGATCTTCCACATGGACTGCCATTTCATGGACGAGGTGCGGCGGCATCTGCTGGCCGAGCACGGGTTCACCCTCCAGTGTGAGGGGAGCATCCTGTACGGTCTTTGCCGCCGCTGCGCGGAAAAAGAGAATTCGGCGGTTGACAGCGAGGCTCAGCCGTGATACAATGCTCCCATCAAAAGCTGTGACCGGGAAAAGTAAGGTCCAACAGGCTTTCTCCCAGAGAGCGCGGGCAGGTGCAAGCCGCGCAGAAGGCCGGACCCGAACGAACACCCGTGAGCTTCCCCCTGAACCCGCCGGCCATGCCGGGGCAGTAGGGCCGGACGGAGGCCGCACGTTACGCGGCGGCGCTTTCAATGAGGAGAGCGCAGAGGGGCCGGCGCATGCCGGCAAACTAGGTGGCACCACGGATACGGCAGCATTCGTCCTAACAGAGGATGAACGCTGCCGTATTTTTGTTTGCAAAGGAGAATCGCCATATGTGTTGTATCATGGGTTACACCGGGCACGATCTGTCTGCCGCCGCCTTCAAAGAGTACCTGCTGCGCACCGTCAGCCGCGGCCCCGACGACCAGCGGGTGGTGGAAGGGCCCTTCGGCCTGCTGGGTTTTGGGCGTCTGGCCATCATGGGCCTGACCCCCGAGGGAATGCAGCCCTTTTACCGCGGGGCCGACTGCGTGGTCTGCAACGGCGAAGTCTACGGCTTCCGGTTTGAGAAAGAGATTCTCAAGCGGGCGGGCTATAAGTTCGCTTCCGACTGCGACTGCGAAATCCTGCTGCCCCTGTACTACGAGTACGGGCTGGATATGTTCCGCCACATGGACGCCGAATTCGCACTGATCCTCTATGATTCCCGCAAGGACCGGCTGATTGCCGCCCGGGACCCCATCGGCATCCGGCCCTTGTTCTACGGCTATTCCAAGTCCAGCCATCAGATCGCCTTTGCCAGCGAGATGCAGAACCTGGTGGGCTGGTGCGAGGACATCCGGCCCTTCCCCATCGGCAGCTATTACTGTGACGGGCGGTTTGTCCGCTACGAGGACATCGCCGACGTCCCCGCCCCCCACGCCGACGGGATGGAGACGGTGCTGCGCAGCATCCGCGAAAAGCTGATCGCCGGGGTGGAAAAGCGTCTGGACGCCGACGCGCCGGTGGGCTTCCTGCTGTCGGGCGGCCTGGACTCCTCCCTGGTCTGCGCCATTGCGGCCCGCAAGCTGGGCAAGCCCATCCGCACCTTTGCCATCGGCATGGACACCGACGCCATCGACCTGAAATACGCCCGCCAGACGGCGGAGTACCTGGGCACCGAGCACCACGAAATCATCATCAACCGGGACACCGTGATCCAGAGTCTGGAGGAAGTGATCCGGATCCTTGGCACCTGGGACATCACCACCGTCCGGGCCAGCGTGGGCATGTATCTGCTGTGCAAGGCCATCCATGAACAGACCGACGTGCGGGTGCTGCTGACGGGAGAAATTTCCGACGAGCTGTTCGGCTACAAGTACACCGACTACGCTCCCACGGCGGACGCCTTCCAGCAGGAGTCCCAGAAGCGGATTCGGGAGCTGTACATGTACGACGTACTGCGGGCCGACCGGTGCATCTCGGCCAACAGCATCGAGGCGCGGGTACCCTTCGGGGATCTGGATTTTGTGCGGTACGTCATGGCCATTGACCCGGAAATGAAGCTGAACAGTTACGGCAAGGGCAAGTATCTGCTGCGCAAAGCCTTTGAGGGGGACTGGCTGCCCCCGGAGATTCTCTGGCGGGAGAAGGCGGCCTTTTCGGACGCAGTGGGCCACAGCATGGTGGACGACATCAAGCAGTACGCCGAGGAGGTTTACACCGACGAGATGTTCCAGCTGCGGCGGGCCAACTATTCGGCCCACTGCATGCCCTTCACCAAGGAGAGTCTGCTCTACCGCGAAATCTTCGAGAAATACTACTACGGCCAGGCCCGGACCATTGTCAGTTTCTGGATGCCCAACAAAGCCTGGCCCAACTGCAACGTCAACGATCCTTCCGCCCGCGTCCTCGCCAACTACGGCGCCTCCGGCCTATAACCTCCTACTTTTTCGAGAAAAAGTAGGCAAAAAGCTTTTCACTGGGTACCATCAACTCGGGCCGCTCTTTAGAAGGTCCAGCCGGCGGCACACTTTGCCGCGCTCACCCAGGTCCGGGCTGCGCCCGGGTACGATGCAACGTTTGTTGCAATCGGATGCTTGCATTGATTTCAGGCGCAGGGAACCGTAGGTCCCGCCTTTGAACTGGCCTTACAGCCGGATGACATGAAAAATCCCTGTTCCCGTCCAGGAGCAGGGATTTTGCTTTTTTCAGAGCAAGGCGGCCGGGCACACAAAAAGGCCCCCGCCGGGTCGGCAGGAGCCTTTAAAAACGATCAGGTCAGCCAGTGAAGCCCACCTGAACCGTGCCGTTGTAGGTCACAAAACGCGCCTCGCCCACACCGCTGCCGGGCTGTTCCGAAAGTCCGCTTTCGCTGTCAATCGTAACCGTGTAGTCCGCCTCGGCGCCGGCAATGGTGCCCACAATATCGCCGTTCCGGGTCCGGCAGTTATACTGCAAGGCATAGGGTTCTTCCAGATAAAGGTCTCCGTTTTGGGTGCGGGCTACGATTTCCTGCCCACGTGCTTTGACCAGGTAAAGGTCTCCACTGGTTGTCTCAGCCCAAAGGCGCTCTCCCGCTTGGACATCCTGGATGGAGAGATTTCCTCTCGCCTCCGCTTCCACCTGGTTTGCGGTCACGCCGTTCAGGGTCAGCTCCTTGTCCTCAGCCCGCACCGTAATCTGGTCATAGACTTTTTCCGGTAGGGTCACCGTCACCTGATTGTCCCAATAGCTGATACTGAAAATCTTCATCGCTCCTAAATCGATCTGGGTATATCCGCCGATTTTGACGCCCTCGATGTCAATGTTCAGCACACCGTTTTCCACATTGCAGTGATATGCGTACTCCCCTTCCGGGTCGGCAGAGGATTCCACCCGGATGGTGTCTTCCTCCCCTTTCTGAATTACAACATCCGTGTGCTCGGCGCTGATTAAAACCGAATTCACCTGTGCCGCCGACGTCTCATACTGGCGAATCATGGATTCTTCCGCCGAGGCCGGCAGGACCGAGCCCAGCATCAGCCCCGCCGCAGCGGCGGCCGCCAGGCATTTCACAGACCATTTGGACATGATATACCTCCTTTGTCTACCGGAAAGATCTTTTGATCCAGTATAGCACCAACCGGCGTTTTTTGTACGGTTTTGCAGCAAACGGTGGAAAAATGCAGCCAAATGAGGCTCCTTATACCGGCTGGCCCACGATGGCGTACAGGTCCGCCCCGGCCCAGTGTTCAAAATAGCCCTTCAGCTCAAAATTGCGGTTCCACTTGTCCTGGGGGTAGCTGCCGTACCGGCGGCGGACGTCCTCCATCCGGGCCGCCATATCCACCGGGCCGTCCACCCCCGCAATCGAGTCGCACAGCTGAATCAGGCGGTCATAATCATCGTAGACCACCGCGTCCAGGGCCGCGGTCAGTTCCTCCAGAGCGTCGGCCGGAATATCCCGGTGGCCGATATAGGCGTCGATGCCCTGAATCTGGAACGAGTGGGTCAGGCAGATGCGGGCCACATCTTCAAAGCCCTGTTCCTGCATATACTTCCAGCCATAGTAGACATGGCGCAGATGGCCGTCCCCGTACCGGCGTCCGATATCGTGGAGCAGGCCCAGCACATAGGCCTTGTCGGGGTCCAGGCCGGGGCACCGGGCTGCGACTTTCTCGGCGCAGGCCGCCGCCGTCCGGCAGTGGTCCGCCCAGCGGCCCTGGATTTCGCTCACCTCGCTGTAGCGGGCCTGAGCCTCTGCCAGCAATGCCTGCGCCTGTTGACGGGTGGGGTACATAGGCTTTCTCCTTTCTCTGGACCACCGGGGATTTTCCTCCATCAGGGGTCCGATGTTCTGGGCCGCCCGGGACACCGCTCCCAGCACCTGCACCAGGGCCGCCTCGTCCAGCCGGCCGGAATTATTTTGAAAGGCATAATAGCTCCCCTGCACGCAGAAGGACAGCACCACGCTGCGCACCGGGTCGTCCCAATAGCCGGGAATCTCCCGGCTGGTCAGTTCCCGCAGGCCCCGTTCCAGCCGGTCCACCAGGGCTCCCCGCCGGGAGCCCGAAAACAAAATCTCCACCTGGCGTCCATGGGCCGTGAAGGCCCGGAACAGCTCCCGGGTCAGCCATTCCGGCCTGCCCCGCAGGTCCTCCGTCCGGATCTGGGCCACCTGGGCCAGAATCGATTCCACCAGCTGGCCCTCCATGGCGTCCGCCAGGGCGTATACATCCTGATAGTGGGCGTAAAAGGTGGATTTGTTGATCTCGGCCGCTTCGCACAGCTCCCGCACCCGTATCTTTTCCAGCGGCTTTTCGGCCCGCTGGGTCAAAAACGCCTCTCGAATCGCCCGCTCTGTCTTTTCAATCCGCCGGTCCAAGGCTACCGGTTCCCTCCTTTTCTGGTCTGTGTGCGCAAAGGCCGGCAGCCTCTGCGCTTGCCTGCGCAGGGCCCCGGCCAGAGCACATATCCCACTGTTTTCCAACAAGTGTCGGTTATCCAACGCTTTTCGGTTTTTGCCGCTGGACACCAACCCTCCATCAACGTACAATTGAGATGGGTATTACTCTTTCCGGTAGAGGAGGCCGGCCGCATCCAGCGCCGCCTCGATCCGCCGGAACGCTTCCTCATCGGCGCACCGGATGGTGTGCAGATGAACGCCCCCGGTCATCCGGCTCAGCAGGCTCTCGGGAGAGGCCTCCGCCTGTTTCACAAAGGCGTCGGCGTCGTACCGGCTGGCCACATTCAGGTTGGCCCGGATTTCCCCATAGAGGGCGTTTTCCACCATGACGTCCACCACCGTGCCCCCCTGGTCTGCCACCGTGTACAATTCCCGGCGCATTTCCTCGGGGGTGTTGTGAACGCAGGCCACCAGGCCGGTATATCCCGCCATGGCGGTCCGCATCCGGTAGCCCCGGGGCGTGGCGTCAATCTGGGTGCCGCCGGCACGCAGCAGGGCTACATCTCCCACCACGATCTGGCGCGACACCCCCAGCTCCCCCGCCAGCACGCTGGCGCTCACCGGGCCGCTGGCTTTCGACAGTTTTTTCAAAATGGCTTCACGCCGGGCTGCAGCATCCATACTCTGCCTCCTCCTTTCAGCCGCCCAGGCCCAGAACGGTGCCGTAGTTGCCGGGCAGCTCCACAATCAGCCGTCCATCTTCGATGCGGGCATGCACCGGCTGGCTGCCTGCGCAGTCCTCCAGCAGGTCCTCCACCGTGTCGGCGGGCACCGGCAGGTTCATCTCCAGACGGGCGGGGGCGTCGGCGTTGTTCAGCACCGTCAGCAGCGCCCGGCCATCCAGCACGCGGGCAAACACATACCGCTCGGTGGTCAGGATCAGTTCCTGGGGCTTGCCGTAGGTCAGGGCCGGTTCTTCGGCTTTCAGCTTGCCCAGGGCGGCGTAGACGCTGGTCACCGGGTTGGTGTTCACCGCGTCGGGATAGTCTTCCAGCTCCAGGCAGGGCCGCAGAGGCCAGTCGCTGCCCCATTCCTTCTTGCCCTCGATGCCGAACTCCGAGCCATAATAGATGGACGGGATGCCCCAGAGGGTGTACACCAGGATGGCGATGTGCCGGATATGGTCCCGGTTGCGCAGCTTGTTGGGCAGGCGCTCCACATCGTGGTTGTCCGAGAAGGTATACAGGCGGGTATCGTGGCACAGGCCGTCCAGACGGCGCATGGTGTGGGCGATCTCAAAATAGTTGTGGTCGTTGTGGCCGCTCCACAGGCCCTTGTGCAGCTCATAGTTGGTCACCGAGTGGAGGGTCTGGGGGTTGGCCCAGCGGCTGTAATCCCCGTGGATCACCTCGCCCATCAGCCAGAATTCGGGCTTGAGGCCGTCGGTGAAGCGGCGCAGATTCTGCATGAACCCGAAGTCCAGCACGTCCGCCGCATCCAGACGGATGCCGTCGATGTCGAATTCCTCCACCCAGAAGCGGACGGTGTCAAAGTGATACTGCTGCACCTCGTGGTTGCGCTGGTTCAGCTTGACCAGCAGGTTGTGGCCGCCCCAGTTGGCGTAGGAGAAGCCGTCGTTGTATTCGTTGTTGCCCCAGAAGTTGACGTCGCAGAACCAGTCGCGGTAGCGGCTGCCCTCCCGATGGGCCTTCAGGTCCTCAAAGGCGAAGAAGCCCCGGCCCACATGGTTGAACACGCCGTCCACAATCACCTTCTGGCCCCGGTCATGGCAGGCCGCCACAAAGGCCTTGAATTCCTCATTGGTGCCCAGCCGGCGGTCCACGCGGCGGTAATCCACCGTATCGTAGCCGTGGGAGCCGCTCTCAAACAGCGGTCCGATATAAATGGCGGTGCAGCCCAGTGTATAAGCGTGGGCCGCCCAGGCGTCCAGCTTCTTGAACGCGCCGGGCACAGCCTGCCCGTCGTTCTCATGGGCGCACCCGCACAGACCCAGCGGATACATATGATAAAATACAGCGCTGTCATACCAAGCCATAAAATCATTCACTCCTGTAATTGCATTTTCGGACAGTCGTCGGACTATCCCCCGACAGTATACCACAAAACTGGGTATTTTGTATCGGTTTTTTCCAGATTTTCCAGAATTTTGTTGCCCGTTTAACAAATTCCACACATTCTTTTTGTATTCTGAACCCATTGCAGTTTGAACCAAAGGAGAGCAATCTATGAGTTATCCTGAAATCCCGCAAGCATTTTGGGACGGCGGGTGCTTCGACGCCTACCGTTGGATGGGCGCCCACCCCGCCGCCGGTCCCGACGGCGAGGCCGGCTGGCAGTTTGTGTTCTGGGCGCCGGGCGCCACCGACGTCCAGCTGGTGACCGGCGGACGGGATATCCCCATGCAGCGGGCCGAGACCGGATTCTGGAGCGTCTTTGTTCCGGGCCTGGCCGAGGGAGACTGCTACCAGTACCGGGTGACGGGGGCGGACGGCAGCGTCCAGCTTCACGCCGACCCCTACGCCTTTGCGGCCGAACTGCGCCCCGGCACAGCCAGCCGTCTGGCCGTGCTGGACTTTGCCTTTGACGACGGGGAGTGGATGGCCCAGCGCACCAAGGGCCGGGACCTGCCCATCAGCATCTACGAGATGCACGCCGGCAGCTGGAAACACAAGCCCGATTCCTGCGCCCCCGACGGGTCGGACGGATGGTACAACTACGAGGAACTGGCCCGGGAGCTGATTCCCTGGCTGAAAGAGCACCACTACACCCACGTGGAGCTGCTGCCCCTGGCGGAACATCCCTTTGACGGCAGCTGGGGCTACCAGACCACCGGATATTTTGCGGTGACCAGCCGGTACGGCACCCCCGCCCAGTTTGCCCGGTTTGTCAACGCCTGCCACCGGATGGGCATCGGGGTCATCATGGACTTTGTGCCGGTGCACTTTGCCGCCGATCCCACCGGCCTGGCCCGGCTGGACGGAACCTTCCTCTACGAATACGACAGCGACGTGGGCCAGAGCGAATGGGGCACCTGCAACTTCAACTACTACCGCGGCGAGGTGCGCAGCTTCCTGAACAGCGCCTGCGCCATGTGGATGGACGTCTATCACTGCGACGGCATCCGGATGGACGCCATCTCCCGGGCGGTGTACTGGCTGGGGGACCCGGCCCGCGGGGTGAACCAGGGCGCCCTGGATTTTCTGCGGAACCTGAACCACGGCCTGAACCAGCGGTGGCCCACCGGCCTCTACATCGCCGAGGATTCCACCAACTACCTGAAAATCACCGCCCCCACCCGGTACGACGGCATCGGCTTTGACTACAAGTGGGACATGGGCTGGATGCACGACACCCTGGACTATTTTGCCACCCCCTTCGGGGAGCGGCCGGGGCAGTACGACAAAATCCTGTTCAGCATGCACTACTTCTACCACGAGCTGTACCTGCTGTCTTTGAGCCACGACGAAGTGGTCCACGGCAAAAAGACCATCATCGGCAAGCTGTGGGGCACCTACGAAGAAAAATGCTGCCAGCTGCGGACCCTTTACTTTTATATGTTCACCCATCCGGGCAAAAAGCTGAACTTTATGGGCAACGAGCTGGCCCATTTCCGGGAGTGGGACGAGAAAACCCAGCTGGACTGGAACCTGATGGCCTATCCCTTCCACGACAGCTTCCAGAAATTTTTCGCCGAGCTGTCCCGGATTTACGCCAGCGAGCCGGCCCTCTATGTGGGGGAATACGACAGCCGGTGCTTTGAGTGGGTGGCCTGCGAGAGCCGCACCGAAGGGGTATACGCCTGGCTGCGGCGGGGCCGGGGCCAGAGCCTGCTGTGCGTCATGAACACCCAGGACAAGCCCCACCATCAGTTCCCCCTCTATCTGGAACTGCCCGCCGGAGCCCAGGAACTGCTCAACACCGAGGACAGCTGCTGGGGCGGCAGCTTTGAGGGGGAGCGGAACCTCCACACGGTGGACGGCGGCGTCTATGGCCGGGACTACACCCTCTTTGTGGACCTGCCCGCCATGGGCAGCCGGCTGTTCCGCCTGATCCCCGAGGCGCCCCATCCCGGCGCCGCCCAGGTCAGCGCCGCCAACGCCGCCCGTCTGGCCCGCAACGCCAAGACCCGGGCCGCCCGCGCCGCCAAAAAGGCAGCCAAATCCAAAACCTGAACTTTTTCCTTCTTTTTCTCCTCCGGGCCTGCGCCTGTGTTCATCCGAACCGGCGCAGGCCCCTTTGTTTTGACCAAAAATGCCTTTTTCTGTCTTGACTGGACAGGATCGGTCCGACTTTGGTATACTGGTACTACAAATCCCCACCGAAAGGAAGTCTTTGCCATGCCGACCACCGTCGTCCGGCCCCGGCTGCGGGGGGCCGTCCCTGCGGCCCTTGCCCTGTCCCTGGTCCTGCTGTGCGTCTGCAACGCCGCGGGCCTGACCGGGTCCTTCTTTTTCCCGCTGTTCAGCCTGTGGGCTGACGCTTTGCTGTTCTGCCTCACCCTGGCGGCCATCCGCCGGGCCGGCGTCCGGTTCGAGCTGTTCCACGGCTCCATCCTCGTTGCCGTCTATCTGGTGCTGGCCATCTGCTTCACCCTCCAGGTGAACAGCCGGGCCTTTGTCTACGTCTGGGACTACAGCAACTACACGCTGCTGCAATACCAGGCCGAGGCCGCCTTTGAGGGCGGAGCTCTGGCGGGCCTGTGGCACCTCATCTCCACCCTCACCGAGGACTACACCAGTTTCATCTGTCTGTTCACCGAGTTTCCCTTCTTCCTGTCCGCCCACACGGGGGACAGCTTTGTCCTCAGCCAGCTGGTCAGCATCCTGCCCACTCTGCTGGTGGCTCTGGGCGGTCTGGCCGTCAAGCTGGGCCAGATGCTCCAGGTCCGCAACGAAAACGGCTTTTTCCTCATCGGCGTCAGCCTGGCGGCCTCCTTCCCCCTGCTGCGGATGGCTGCCGCCCTGGGCCAGCCCGACTGGTTCGGCCTCATTTTCGCCCTCATCATCCTGCTGCTGACCATTGACTTCCGCTTTGACACCGGGGACCCCCTGCGGTGCATGGGCATCTTCTTCGCCACCGCCGCCCTGGTTCTCACCCGCCGGTGGTACCTGTATTTCATTGTGGCCTACTACGCCGTCTACGCCGTCACTGTTCTGGCCGGGTCGGTCCGCCTCATTCAGGAGGGAGACGGCCGCCGGGCCGCCGACCGTCTGCGGGGCCTCATCACCTTCGGGGCCGGGTCGGTGGCCGCCATGATCATCCTGTTCTGGCCCATCGTCCAGCACATCCTGACCTACAGCTACAGCACCTACTACGCCGCCTACAACGTGGGCGGCCTGGCGCTGGAACTGGCCAGCCAGTCCATGCGGCTGGGCCCCATGTTCCTGCCACTGGTGGTCTGCGGGGCGGTCTGGGCGGTTTTCCGGGGCAACCGGGCTCTGACCGTCCAGACTCTGGCGGTACTGGCCATCAGCGTGGTGCTGTTCACCCGGGTCCAGAACATGGGCTCCCACCAGTCCCTCCTGCTGATGCCGGGGTATTTCATCCTGATGCTGATGGGCGCCGCCGCCCTGGCCGACAGCCTGGACCGGCTGCGGTATCTCAAGCTGGGGTACTGGATGCTGGCTCTGGCTTTCAGCCTGTCGGCCCGGCTGTCCCCTCTCACCACCATTGCCCTGCCCGACTTCCTTTTCGACTACATCACCGCCCCCTCGGTGCAGGAGTTCATCCGGCTGGACACCCTCATCTATGACCGCTCCGACATCAACCAGATCCGCCGTCTGGCCCGCTGGATCGACACCCACTGCGGCGACGGGGAGTTCGCCTACATGATCCCCCACTCCATGACCTACTGCCCCGATACCTTTAAGAATGTGGACCTGCCCGAGCAGCCTCTGGAGGACAAGCTCTCCTTTGGCTTCGGCATTCTGGGGACCCACACCTTCCCCACCGATCTCTTTGAGGCCAAGTACGTCATCACCGCCGACCCCTTCCCCTGGTGCTACGAGGTGAGCGGCGTGGCCGCCAAGCTGAACGACCAGTTCCTGGCCCTCAAGGACACCTATTTCGCCTACGAGGCCAGCTTTGACATGGGCAACGGCACCGTCTTTACCGTCTACCGCCGCATCGTGCCCGCCACCCGGGCCGAGGCCAACGCCTATCTGTCCGCCTTCGCCGCCGAGGACGCCCAGTTCCCCGAGCTGTACAGCCAGGTCATCAACAGCTGGTGCGACCAGCACGGCCTGTGAGGTGAATTTTCCCAAGGGCCTTGCCCAATTCACGGTCCTGGTGTATACTTACTGGATGGATACTTGCTATTCCAATCCTTTCGATATACAGGAGGTCAAATCACCATGATGAAGTTATACGGTGCGCCCATCTGCGTCAACTGCCGCGAAGTCAAGCAGCTGCTGGACGAGAAGGGCATCCCCTACGAGTACGTGGACATCACCGAGAGCACCAAGAACCTGCGGGCCTTCCTGGCCATGCGGGACACCCTGCCCGTCTACGACGCCGTCAAGGCCGAGGGCCGCATCGGCATCCCCACCTTTGTGTGGGAGGACGGCTCGGTCACCCTGGACACCGATTGGCTGAGCGCCGGCGGCGCCTGCACCGACTGCTGAGAACAGGAGCGAAGCATGGCAGACAAACATCCCAACATCACCCTGGGCCAGTACAAAGGCCTGGCTGTCACCCGGCACGTCCGGCCCGTTCTGGACCAGACCGTCGAACAGGAGATCGGCCACCGCTGCCGCCTCCACGCCCGTTACGTTCCCACCAGCGCCCCCGCCAAGCGGGGGGACAAGGTCACCCTGGACTTTGAGGGCTTCCGGGACGGTCAGCCCATCCCCGACAGCAAGATGGAGAACGTCACCGTCCTGCTGGGCACCGGCAAGCTGATGCCCGCCGCCGAGCAGGCGGTCTATGGCCACAGCGCCGGCGAGACCTTCCAGTTTGATTTCACCTATCCGGCCGACTTCCGGGTGGAAAACCTGTCGGGCGTCACCGCCCAGTTCATCATCACCCTCCACTCGGTGGCCGAAAAGCACACCCCCGCCGCTGACGAAGCCTTTGCCAAGAGCCGGGGCTTTGAATCCATGGAGGCCATGCGGGCCCAGATCCGCAAGGAGAAAGAGGCCATCCACGAGCAGGCCGCCGACCGCAAGGCCGGCCAGGACCTGCTGGACATGGCCGGGGCCAACCTGACCGCCGACCTGCCCGAAAAGCAGCTGGCCGCCGAGGCCCAGCGGGAATACCGCCTGCTGGAGGACAAGCTGAAAAAGAGCGGCATCCCTCTGGACGCCTACTGCAAGTCCTGCCGCACCACCCCCGAGCAGCTGAAGGCCAGCTACCGTCAGATCGCCGAAAAGCGCCTGCGCAGCATCCTGGCCGCCAAGGCCATCTCGGAGGCCGAGGGCATTGTGGCCCGCAAGGACGAGGTGGACGCCGAATACCGCCGTCTGGCTGCCCAGCACGTTACCTCTGAGGAGGAGATCCGCAAGGTTCTCTCCCCCGACGCCGTGGCCGCCGCCCTGGTGGCCCAGAAGGTCCAGGCCTTCCTGCTGGAAAACGCCCAGGTGACCACCATTCACGACAAGGCCCCCGAACGCCCTGCCAAAAAAGAGGACTGAGCACCCATGAGCATCTTCACGAAAGTTGCAATGAACGTCCTGCTGAACAATTCTCACCCCGAGATTGAGCGCAAGCAGTGCTGGAACCTGCATCCCCACCGGGAGCAGTGCACCGACTGCAAGGATATCTGTCCCTACGGTGAGGATATTTTCAGCCGGCCCAACCTGGTCAAGGACTGGGACCCCTGCACCGACTGCGGCCTGTGCGTGTCGGTCTGCCGGGCCCGGTGCATTATTCCTTCCACCGAGCAGGTCCAGCGGGACCTGGCCCCCGCCACCTCGGACAACGACACCGTCTGGATCGGCTGCGAAAAGAGCACCCGCCACAACGACCTGGTCCGGGCCTGCGTGGGCGCTTTGTCCTGGGAGGCCCTGGCCTATCTGGCCCTGAACAAAAAGCTGGTGCTGGACCTGACCCCCTGCGGCGAGTGCGAGAACGACCTGTGCGCCCAGATGCTGCGGAACAACCTCACCCGTCTGGTGGAATTCCTGGGCGAGCCTCTGTTCAACGCCCGTTTCACCCTGGCCTACCAGCCCGAGGACGCCCCCTATGAGGCCAAGGAACTGTCCCGCCGGGAGATGTTCACCCACATGAGCGACAGCTCCAAGAACGGCACCAAGCAGCTGCTGCGGCGGCTGCCGGTGCTGCAGGACGACGAGGAAAACCGGATTCAGCCCTTCCGCTACGCCCTGAGCGAGCGGGTCAAGCAGCTGAAAACCGCCACCGAGACCCCCTTCCACTACGGGGTGTACCTGCCGGCCTTTACCAGCAAATGCTTTGGCTGCGGCCGGTGTGAAAAGAACTGCAAGGCCGGGGCCATCCGGCTGGAGGACCTGCCCGACGGCCAGACCCGGGTGGTCATCACCCCCTGGAAGTGCAGCGAGTGCGGCATGTGCGTGTCCTCCTGCAACCACAAGGCCATCGACGGGATGAAGCTGCGCTCCCTCACCAGCCTGGGACCGGTGAGCGTCCTGCGGTTTAAAAAGAATCTGTGCAAGGACTGCGGCAAGCCCATTCCCCCCGAGACCACCGATGGCGTCTGCGCCACCTGCCGGGTGAAGCTGCGGACCAAGCAGCGCCAGGCCGCCGCGGCCGAGCGGGCCCGGGCCCGGGCCGCCGAGCGGGCAGCCCAGAAAGCCGCCCAAAAGGCCGCCGCCGAAGCCGCCGAAACGGCTGCTTCCGCCCCGGCTCCGGCCCCTGCGGAACCTGTTTCCGCCCCCGGAACCCCTCACTAAACCGCCCTGTGCGGCTGGTGTAAGCCCTGTGTAAAATATTGACAGACGCCGGTTTCAATGCTATACTTCATTGCAAGCCGAAACATAGACCGGCGGACTGTTACAACGGAGTAACGGATGTGTTTCCGTTGCTCCGTTTTTGTTTTCTGTAGAAGCAGGGCTTTTGCAGAGCGGTCAACTTTAAAAAATAAAGGGGAGTTTTTCATGCGTCACATGCTTTCACGCCGCCAGTTTCTCAAATCTGCCGGCATGACCACCGCCACCGTCTGCGCCGCCGGGCTGCTCAGCGCCTGCGGCTCCGGCTCCTCGGGATCTTCTTCGGGCGCCGCATCCGCCGACACCTCCAGCTACACCATTCTGTATTCCAGCCAGCCCTCCACCCTCAACTACCTCACCACCTCCTCCGACGTGGAAATGGTGGTGGGCGCCAACTGTGTGGACACCCTGCTGGAGTTTGACAACAAGGGCGCTCTGAAAGAGGGTCTGGCCACCTCCTGGGAGTTCGACGAAGCCACCCTCACCTGGACCTTCCATCTGCGGGACGAGAACTGGGTGGACATGAACGGCGAAGTGGTGGCCCCTGTCACCGCCCAGGACTTTGTGGACGCCCTGCGCTATCTACTGACCCCCGACTATGCCGCCTCCAACGTGGGCCTGGTCACCTCTTACATTACGGGGGCCGACGAATACTACAACTACCAGGTCAACCTGACCAACGCCAACAACGGCTATGTGGGCGACGACGGCACCACCTATACCGTGGACGCCGCCGGCGTGGTCACGGTGGCCGCCCCCGGCGCCGAGGCCCAGACCTTCCAGCCGGTGGACTTTGACGCCGTGGGCGTCAAGGCGGTGGACGAGCACACCCTGACCTACACCCTGACCTACAATTTCCCCGGCTTCCTGAGCCTGCTGGTCTACCTGCCCTACGAGCCGGCCTACGGCCCTCTGCTGGAGGAGATGGGCGACCAGTTCGCCACCTCCGCCGAGACCACCTACAGCTGCGGCGCTTTCTATCTGGCCGAGTACATCCCTCTGGAGAGCTGGGTCATGAAGAAGAACCCCGAGAACTACGACGCCGACAACGTCTTTATCGAGACGGTGAGCCGCATCTACAACGCCGAGGCCGACGTCAACGGCCCCGAGATGGTCAAGCGCGGCGAGATCGACGAGGCCACCATCGGCGCCGACATTCTGGACAGCTGGCTGGCCGACGAGGCCACCAAGGACCTGGTGTCCATGGACCGTCCCAACACCAACTACACCTATTTCTACCTGTTCAACTTCATGCCCTTCTACCACGAGTTCTCGGGCCAGACGGTGGAGGGCCTGGACGACGCCTATGAGCCCGAAAACTGGGCCAAGGCCATCAACAGCACCAATTTCCGCAAGGCCTTCCTGTACGGCATCAACAATTCCGTCACCCTGGCCGTCACCGCTCCCGAGGGCTACGAGGGCTACAAACTGAACACCGTCACCCCGCCCTCCTTCTGCGCCAACGACGACGGCGTGGACTACACCCAGTGCGGCGACCTGGCCTCCATCACCGAGTTCTTCGACGAGGCCAAGGCCAAGGAATACCGCGACGCCGCCATCCAGGAGCTGACCGCCCAGGGCGTCACCTTCCCGGTGAAGGTTCAGCTGCCCTACAACCCCTCCACCAACAACTGGGACCGCCAGTGCCAGATCTTCAAGCAGCAGCTGGAGGGCGTGCTGAACGACGGGGCCGACTTCATTGACATCATCATCACCGAGGGTCCCTCGGACAACTATCTGTCGGCGGTGCGCCGGGCCGGCAAATACTGCTTCCAGATGTGCAACTGGGGCGCCGACTACTCCGACCCCGAGACCGAGACCGATCCCTTCTACCAGGCCGCAGGCGAGCGGGGCGGCCGCTACGCCTATCTGCGGACCGGCGTGGAGGACGGCTTCATCACCGGCGAGACCGCCGACGCCATCATGGCCTACATGACCGCCGTGGAGGAGGCCAAGGCCATCACCGGCGACATCAACGCCCGGTATGACGCCTTCGCCAAGGCCGAGGCCATGCTCATCAACAACGCCCTGGTCATCCCCATGGGCATGAGTGTGCCGGCCTACCTGGCCACCCGCCTGAACTACTGGGAGGGCCAGTACGCCTCCACCGGCTTCTCCAACAAGCGTCTGAAGGGCATCCACGTGCTGGACCACTACGTCTCCATGAGCGAATACGAGGCCAACCGCGACGCCCGCTGACGTCTCTTTGGCTCACAGGCTGCAGGGGCCGCACCCGTGCAAATCCGGGCGCGGCCCTTTATTTTGTCCCGCGGCGGGCTCTGATGCCCTCCGCTGAGAAAGGAAGTGCGCAAACCCTATGGCGAGCTATCTGGCCAAGCGCATTGGGCACTCGATTTTGACCCTGTTCATCATCGTGACGCTCGTGTTCTGCCTGCTCCGGCTGATGCCGGTGGAGGGCTATTTTGCCAACTATGAAAAAATGACCGAGACCCAGATCCAGGCCGGCCTCCAGTCCATGGGCCTGCTGGACCCCCTGCCGGTCCAGATCTTCCGCTTCTGGCGGGACGCCCTCCAGGGTGATCTGGGGGTCAGCCACATCTACCGGGTGAATGTGCCGGTGGTGGACATCCTCAAGGACAAGCTGCCCATCTCGATCCAGATGGGCGTGCTGGCCATGCTGGTGTCCCTGGTGGTGGGCATCCCGCTGGGATCGGTGATGGGCCGGTTCAAGCACCGGCTGCCCGACAAGATCGGCACGGCGGTGGTCATCCTGATTCAGGCCGTCCCCGCCGCCGTCTACTACCTCTATATCCAGATGTACGGCACCACCGCCCTCAACATCGGCCTGCTGTTCAACGCCGACCGCTGGCAGTACTGGGTGCTGCCGGTGTTCTCCATGAGCCTGGGCAACATCGCCTTTTATGCCATGTGGCTGCGGCGATACATGGTGGACGAGAGCAACAAGGACTATGTGCTGCTGGCCCGGGCCAAGGGCGTCAGCGAGGACCGCATCGCCCTGAAACACATCTTCCGCAACGCCATGGTTCCCCTGGTGCAGTATATCCCCTCGGCGTTCCTGAACACGGTGGTGGGCTCCATCTACATTGAGAGCCTGTACAGCATCCCCGGCATGGGCGGCCTACTGGTCACCTGCGTCCAGCGCCACGACAATACCATGGTCCAGGGCATCGTCCTGCTGTACGCCTGCGTGGGCATCATCGGCCTGATTCTGGGCGACCTGCTGATGGTCCTGATCGACCCGCGGATCTCCCTGGCCAAGAAAGAAGGTGGTCGCTGATGCTGTTCTTTTTCAAAAACGCCAAGTCCGCCCAGCTGGAAGCGGCCCTGAACCGCCAGCAGGCGGCCGACGGGCCCGACGCCTGGGCCCATCTGCCCGAGGAGGAACTGTTCACCCCTGCCGGGTTCAGCGAAAAGCAGGCCGAGGCCACCGCCTACTCCAACTACAGCTACTGGGGCAGCACCCTGCGCTCCTTCTTCAAGAACAAGTTTGCGGTGGCGCTGCTGATCGCCCTGGTGGCGGTGGTGGGCTTCGCCTTCCTGCAGCCCCATCTGCCCGGCCAGGTGGACCCCAACTACTGCCGTGTGGACCCTGAAACCGGCATCCAGCTGCGGAACGTGGCCCCCGGCGTGGACGGCTTCATCTGGGGCTCCAATGCCATCGGCCAGGATCTTTGGGCCCGCATCTGGGCCGGCACCCGCACCAGTCTGGTCATCGCCTTCTTTGTGGCCATGATTGAGGCAGTGGTGGGCATTACGGTGGGCGTGCTGTGGGGCTATGTCCGGCAGCTGGACTTCTTCTTCACCGAGCTGTACAACATCTGCGACAACATCCCCTCCACCATCATCCTGATCCTGATCTCCTATGTGGCCAGCCCCAGCGTCCCCACCCTGATTCTGGGCATGTCCCTCACCGGGTGGATCGCCATGGCCCGCTTCATCCGCAACCAGATCCTCATCATCCGGGACCGGGACTACAATGTGGCTTCCCGCTGCATCGGCACCCCCACCTTCCGCATTGTGCTGCGGAACCTGCTGCCCTACCTGGTGTCGGTCATCATGCTGCGGATGGCCCTCACCGTCCCCGCTGCCATCGGCAGCGAGGTGTTCGTCACCTACATCGGCCTGGGCCTGTCGGTGGAGACGCCCTCTCTGGGCAACCTCATCAACGACGGCCGCCAGGTCATGATGCAGGCGGGGCTGCGCTATCAGCTGATTTACCCCACCATCATCCTGAGCTTTGTCACCATCGCGTTCTATCTGATCGGCAACGCCTTCTCGGACGCCGCCGACCCCAAGAACCATATGCAGTAAAGGAGGGCTGAAATTATGGACAACCAAACTCCCATCCTTTCGGCCCGCAATCTCCACATCTGCTTCAACCTGCGGGGCCGGGTGCTCCACGCCATCCGGGGCATCGACCTGGACATTTACAAGGGTGAAGTCCTGGCCATCGTGGGCGAGAGCGGCTCGGGCAAATCGGTGTTCACCAAGTCCTTCATGGGCCTGCTGGACGCCAACGGCTCCATCACCGAGGGCACCATCGACTACTACGGCGCCGACGACGGGAAAACCATCCGCCTGTCCGGCCTGAAAAAGGAAAAGGACTGGCTGAAGGTCCGGGGCCACGAGATTGCCATGATCATGCAGGACCCCATGACCAGCCTGAACCCCCTGAAAACCATCGGGGACCAGATCGCCGAGGCGGTGGAGCTGCACCAGCATCTGAAAGGCAAAGCCGCCCGGGAAAAGGCCATCGAATACCTGCGGGACGTGGGCATCCCCGACCCGGAGCGCCGGGCCAAACAGTACCCCCATGAGTTTTCGGGCGGCATGCGCCAGCGGGTGGTGATCGCCATTGCGGTGGCCTGCAACCCCCAGATCCTGATCTGCGACGAGCCCACCACCGCCCTGGATGTCACCATTCAGGCCCAGATTCTGGAGCTGCTGAAGGAGATGCGGGTCAAGTACAACCTGACCATCGTCCTCATCACCCACGACCTGGGCGTGGTGGCCAACATCGCCGACCGGGTGGCGGTCATGTACGCCGGGGACATTGTGGAGATCGGCACCGCCGACGAAATCTACTACGACCCCCGCCACCCCTACACCTGGGCGCTGCTGTCCAGCATGCCCCAGATGGGGGTCAAGGGAGAGGACCTGTTCAACATCCAGGGCACCCCGCCCAATCTGTTCGCCGAAATCCGCGGGGACGCCTTTGCGCCCCGGAACCCCCAGGCCCTGAAAATCGACTTTGTCAAGCAGCCGCCCTACTTCACCGTCAGCCCCACCCACCGGGCCAAGACCTGGCTGCTGGACCCCCGGGCGCCCAAGATTGAGCCCCCGGCGGTGGTGCAGCGGCTGCGAGAGGAGGGAATCTGAATGCCGGAACCCAACAAGGAAGTCCTGCTGGAGGTCAAAGACCTGGAGGTGACCTACGGCACCGGCCGCAAGAAATACCGGGCGGTATCCCGGGCCAACTTCACCATCTACAAGGGCGAGACCTTCGGCCTGGTGGGCGAGAGCGGCTCGGGCAAAACCACCATCGGCCGGGCCATCATGCGGATCATCCCCACCTCCGGGGGCCAGATTCTCTACAAGGGCCAGCAGATCAACGGCAAAATCTCCAAAGAGCTGGACCGGAAGGTCATCAAGGAGATCCAGATGATTTTCCAGGACCCCCAGTCCTCTCTGAACGAGCGGGCCAAGGTCAGCTACATTGTGGGGGAGGGCCTGATGAACGTCCGGCCCGACCTGACCGCCGCCCAGCGGGAGGAAAAAGTCCGCCAGGCCCTGCTGGAAGTGGGCCTTCTGCCGGAATTCGCCTCCCGGTTCCCCCACGAGTTCTCGGGCGGCCAGCGCCAGCGCATCGGCATCGCCCGGGCCCTGATTGTGGAGCCGGATTTCATCATCGCCGACGAGCCCATCTCGGCCCTGGACATGTCCATCCGGGCCCAGGTGCTCAACCTGCTGCGGCATCTCCAGCAGCAGCGGGGCATCACCTATCTGTTCATCGCCCATGACCTGTCGGTGATGCGGTACATTTCGGACCGGATCGCCGTCATCCACAAGGGTGACATTGTGGAGCTGGCCGACGCCGAGGAGCTGGTGACCCACCCCATCCATCCCTACACCCGCAGCCTGCTGTCCGCCATTCCCATGCCCAGCCCCCGTCGGGAACGGGGCAAAAAGCTGCTGGTCTACGACCCCTCCATCCATCGCTACGACGCCTGCCCGCCCGAATGGCGGGAGCTGCGGCCCCGCCACTGGGTGCTGTGCAACGCCCAGGAAGCCGGCGCCTGGCTGGAGGAACCGTGACTTTCATTTCATAAACCGTCTGCCGGGCCATGCCTTTGTTAAAAAGGGGCATGGCCCGGTACTTTTGTTTCAAAAATGGGCTGCGTTCACTCTTTAGACAAAAGTTTCTGTTATACTGACATCCAGCGGCGGGGGCTCCGGTGTTTGTATTGACTTGCCCCTTTCCGTGCTTCTATAATAAGGGATGTGCGGGGTCCGCCGTCACAGCCACATCCGGCCTGACCCCCGTCCACGCATCCGTCCATGAAAGAAAGGAATATTATGCCTGTCACCAAAGAGCCGGTCTATGCATCCCAGGCAAAGCCCTGGCTTGCGTCCTATGACCCCAAGTTCCGGGATATGCCCGTTCCTGAATGCACCGCATTTGAGTACGTCTGCCGCCAGAACAAAGGGCACCTGTCGGATATCGCCCTCAGCTATTACGGCAACCAGATCACCTATGCCGCCCTGTTCGTCCAGGTGAAAAAGACCGCCGCCGCCCTCCGGGCTGCCGGCGTCCGCAAGGGCGACATCATCACGGCGGTCAGCGTCATGACCCCCGAGCTGATCTATCTGTTCTACGCCGTTGACATGGTGGGCGCCACCCTGAACCTGGTGGACCCCCGCTACAGCCCCGACGGCATCCACGAGTACATCGAGGAAGCCCAGTCCAAAATGCTGATCTCCCTGAGCGTCTGCTACGACAAGTGCCATCAGGCCGTCCGCCGGACCACCGTGGAGAAGATTCTGCTCCTTTCCCCCGCCGACTCCCTCAAGGGACCCATGAAGCTGGCCTACATGGCCGCCAACCCCGACCGCAACCGCTACGCCTCCAACGTCATCCCCTGGAAGCAGTTCATGGCAGCCGGCAAGGACGCCAGCACCGCCAGCGAACCCTTTGACCCCAAGCACAGCTGCGTCATGGTCCACACCGGCGGCACCACCGGCTCCCCCAAGGGGGTTATGCTGGGCGACACCGCGTTCAACGCCATCGCACAGCAGTTCTCGGCCTTTGAGGCTCTGTTCTCCCGCCAGCAGCGGCTGCTGAACGTCATGCCTCCCTTCATCGCCTACGGCTATGCCTGCGGCGTCCATCTGCCCCTGTCCCTGGGCCTGACGGTGGTCATCGTCCCCAATCTGGACCCCGCCGAGCTGGGCAAGCTGATCCTCAAGCACAAGCCCTCCCACATGTTCGGCGTGCCGTCCCACTATCAGGTGCTGGCCGCTGACCCCCGGATGAAGAACAAGGACCTGTCCTTTGTGCTGAACCTGGCCTGCGGCGGCGACGCCATCTCGGTGGGCGCCGAGCGGTCGGTCAACGACTTCCTGATCGGCCACGGCGCACCCTACGGCCTGGCCAAGGGCTACGGCATGACCGAGGTGTGCTCGGCCGCCACCGCCGCCGCCGGCATCCACAACAAGCCCGGTTCGGTGGGCCGTCCCCTGCCCAGCACGGTGGTCTCCATCTTTGAGCCCGGCACCGAAAAGGAACTGCCCATTGGCGAGCGGGGCGAGATCTGCATCTCGGGCCCCTCCATGATGCAGTGCTACTACAACAAGCCGGACGAGACCGCTTTCGTTATGCGCAAGCACGCCGACGGCCGGGTCTGGGTCCACAGCGGCGACATCGGCTATATGGACGAGGAGGGCTATGTCTTCCTGGACAGCCGCATCAAGCGGATGATTATCCGTCACGACGGCTTCAAGATCTTCCCCTCCATGATCGAGAACGTCCTCAGCACCCATCCCGCCGTGGCCAACTGTTCGGTGGTGGGCTGTGTGGACAAGGATCACGTCCAGGGCCGTCTGCCCCTGGCCTACATCGTCCTGAACAAGGACTGCCAGAAGAAAAAGCGTCAGATCATCCGGGAGCTGCGGGCCATGTGCGCCGACGAGCTGCCCGAATACATCCTGCCGGTGGCCTACAAGTTCATCGACCAGCTGCCTCTGACCCCCGTGGGCAAGGTGGACTATCTGGAGCTGGAAAAGCAGGTCACCCCCCAGGACTACTAAGTCTCCCCGACTGGAAACACAGCGGCTCTGTGCAGGGAGCCGCCTCCAAATCGACCCCGGCGGACGGCCTCTCCGAAACGCCGTCCCATCAAGCCGCACCTGTATGACAGGCAGCTGAGCCGAGCGCGTCCAGTGGACGAAACAGCGAGGCGAAGCTGGCGCAGCGGTCTGAATTTTCAAGCATCATCTTTGATGCGCCGAAAATTCAGGGAACCGCAAGAGGCTAACATACCGAGCGCGTCCGGCAGGCGAAGCTGGCGCAGCGCTCCACTTTTTGCAAGGGCATTTATGCCCGCAGAAAAAAGTGGCTAAGCGCAAGAGGACAACACAGCTGCTGCGTTCCATCGTTGAAACGAGAAGCTGTATTTTGTGCCGCGCTTTTAAAAATGCAGCGCGCCGCACCCCCGGCTCTGTGCAGGGAGCCGCCTCCAAATCGACCCCGGCGGACGGCCTTTCCAAAACGCCGTCCCATCAAGCCGCACCTGTATGACAGGCAGCGGCTTTTTTATTTGAAATTTCCCCGCCCGGGGTTGACATTTGGGGCCCGGGCATTTATGATGAAGAGGTAAAATTTCCCCAAAATCACGTAATTCGTCCTTATTTTACCGGCTTTTTGCCGAATTCGGGACGAAAAGGAGTCTGCTATGAAAAAACGCATTCTCAGCTTCCTGCTGGCGGCTGCTCTGGCGGCATCCTGTCTGCCCATGAGCGCATTTGCTGAGGAACCCGCCGCCCCTTCCGGCCCCGCATCCGTTGGCATCATCGGCAGCGCCGATGGCCCCACCGCCATCCTGATCTCCGAGACGCTCGAGACCGACGGTCCCGCGGCCCCTGCCGCACCGGAAGCCCCCGCCCCTGCGGCGGAAGCACCGGCCCCTGAACCCCCCGCCGCGCCTCTCGCTCCCGATGCGGCCGCCGAGGATTCGGCCCAGCCTGCCGCACCGGAAGCCCCCGACGCCCCGGTCCTAGTGCCTGAGACCCCCGCCGAGGACGCCGCCGAAGGCCCCGAGGAGGACCACAGCCTCACCTACATCGCCTTTGGCGACAGCATCGCCGCCGGCGTGGGCCTGACCGGCTTCATGTACGACGATTCCAACGTGTTCTATGACATCCGCCCCAACTTCAAGGGCTATTCCAACGAGTGCTACGTCTCCTACGTGGCCGAGGCTCTGGGTCTGGACCGGGATCACGCCATCAACCTGGGCCTGCCCGCTCTGATGACCAAGGACCTGCTGGAAATGGTCCGGGACGGCCAGATGTCTGAGTTCAACCAGCCCGCCGGCACCTACTACTCCTACCCCGAGTTCCAGGACTACATCCGGGAAGCCGACGTCATCAGCATTGAGATCGGCATGAACGACGCCATGGTCCCTTTCATCGTCTCCATCGGCGAGGCCACCAACTGGAAGTCGGAGCAGCTGGCCAACACCATCGTATCGGGCGGCTACCGGGATATGTCCTTCTCCAGCTTCGTCCAGATGGTGCAGCAGCTGTTCAGCATCCGTCTGACCTTCAAGGAGACCTCCGACCTGTTCTACGCCCTGACCACCGGCGCCTCCAACGTCTGCCGCGATGCCTACACCAGCGTGGAAACCTATCTGCCCCAGATCATCGAGGCCATTCGCGCCCAGAACCCGGACGCACAGATCCTGCTGCTGGGCTGCTACAACCCCGTCCCCCTCATGTGGACCTGGAGCAGCTTCTTCAACAAGTACAACCGCTTTGTCCGTGATCTGGCCGAGGATACCGGCTGCACCTATGTGCCCATCCCCCGCACCAAGGTCGCCAACGACGGCCATCCCACCATCGCAGGCCACAAGTACATTGCCCGCCAGATTGTGGACGCCATCGAGCAGTAAAAATTTTTCGGACACTTTTTCAGATTTTTCCGCGTCCCCGGAGTTTCTCCGGGGATTTTTTATTGCCCGGGCGCTGTTTTAAATACACGCTATTTCGTTTATTTTCAAGTGTGCAGCGGTACCCGCACAAAAATCCGAAAAAATTTTCCCATTTTTGCTTGACAGATCCACCCGGTTGTGCTATTATACTTCTCGCAGCCTGTGCCGAACGGCTGTCCCTGATATAAAACCCCATGGGATAAGGACATGCGCCCGTAGCTCAGCTGGATAGAGCAACTGCCTTCTAAGCAGTGGGCCGGGGGTTCGAGTCCCTTCGGGCGCATTGCTGTGGTGCCCATAGCGTAGTCGGTTAACGCGCCAGATTGTGGATCTGGAGATCGAGGGTTCGAGTCCCTCTGGGCACCCCACCAAACGACATCCGCTTTTGCGGATGTCGTTTTTCTTTTTCCCTCTTGTTCCCTCTTGACAGCTCCGCCGCCCCTGTGGTAAGATAAGGCCGTTAGATATAGCTAACCTTCTCCCCGACGGGGGAGGCCCTCCGGCGCGCGGCGCCTTCTTTTTGGGCCAGAAGGTTAGTCTAAACTTACCGCATTTCACCGGGCCCCGGCCCCAGACCAAGAGGTACAACCCATGGAGAGAAATTTCGAGACCGTCATGATCGAGCAGTGCTCCCCCGTGCTGGCGGGGATCAAACCGGCCAATCTGTTCCGGTATGTGACCCGGGACAAGGCGGGGCTGTACCGGACGGTGGAGGACTGGAACGCCCAGCTCAACGGCCGCGGGCTGCATCTGCGGGTGATGAAGGAATGTCCCCACGGGGAGTGGTATCTCCTCTACCTCTACCGGCCCGCCCGTCTGGGTCCCATTCTGGCCGGGGAGGAAACCGGCCGCTTTCTGGAACAGGAGGGCTACACCCTCCCCGCCCGGCCCGACAGCCCCGCGGGCTGTCAGGTGCTGCTGGACCAGCTGGCCCGGCGTCTGGAATGCGGGGGCGAGTTCCCCCACGAAATCGGGGTGTTCCTGGGCTACCCGCTGGCCGACGTCATCGGGTTCATCCGGAACCGGGGGCAGAATTTCACCTTCTGCGGCTTCTGGAAGTCCTACAGCGACCCCGACGACGCCCGGCGCTATTTCTGCCAGCTGAAAAAGTGTACCGACGTCTACCTCCGGCTGTTCCACAGCGGCACCCCCATTCTCCGGCTGGCGGTGGCGGCGTAAGTTGTGCCAAACCTGCCCAAAAAATCCGGTCCCTGAAGGGAAACAAGTTGTTTGTTTTCACAAACTTACTGATTTTTCGCAAAAGCGATTGACTTTTGAAGTTAGTAAGTATAAACTTACTGCCAGAACGAAGTTTGACAAAGCGAACCAACAGGAGGAATTGCCTATGATGCCCCTGACAACAGCCCGGCCGGGCGAGACAGTGACCATCCGGCGGATCACCGGACGGGACCAGGTGCGCCAGCACCTGGCGGAGCTGGGTTTTGTGGTGGACAGCGACGTGACGGTGGTGAACGAAATCGCCGGCAGCCTGATTCTGCAGGTGAAAAACGGCCGGATCGCGCTGGACAGCCAGATGGCCAACCGGATTCTGTACTAAGGCAAAGCGGCCGCCCTGCCGGGGCGGCGGTTTGGATACAGCAACAATGTGGGAGGAAAACGCTATGAAAACCCTGAAAGACGCCAAGGTGGGCCAGACGGTAACGGTGGCCCGGCTGAACGGAACCGGCCCGGTCAAGCGGCGGATCATGGATATGGGCATCACCAAAGGGGTCCAGATCTATATCCGCAAGGTGGCCCCTCTGGGGGACCCCATGGAGCTGAACGTCCGCGGCTATGAGCTGAGCGTCCGCAAGGCCGACGCCGAGATGGTGGAAATCAACTGAGGACAGCGGAGAAAGGAGAGACAGCAGATGGCACAGATCAAGATTGCCCTGGCGGGCAACCCCAACAGCGGCAAAACCACCCTGTTCAACGCCCTGACCGGCTCCAACCAGTATGTGGGCAACTGGCCGGGCGTCACGGTGGAAAAGAAAGACGGCCGCCTGAAAGACCACAAAGACGTGGTGATTCAGGACCTGCCGGGTATCTATTCCCTCTCCCCCTACACGCTGGAGGAAGTGGTGGCCCGGGGGTATCTGGTGAGCGAAAAGCCGGACGCCATCCTGAACATTGTGGACGGCACCAACATCGAGCGCAACCTCTACCTCACCACCCAGCTGATTGAGCTGGGCATCCCGGTGGTGGTGGCGGTGAACATGATCGACCTGGTCCGCAAAAACGGGGACCAGATCCATCTGGACAAGCTGGGCCAGGCCCTGGGCTGTCCGGCGGTGGAGATCAGCGCCCTCAAAGGCGAGGGCTGCAAGGCTGCCGCCCAGGCGGCGCTCCGGGCCGCCCAGAGCCGTGCAAGCGTCCGCCTGCCGGCGGTCTTCACCGGCGAGGTGGAGCAGGCCCTCCAGGCCATCGAAGCCCTGCTGAAGGGCAAGGTGGAGGAGCGGTTCCTCCGGTGGTATGCCGTCAAGCTCTTTGAGCGGGACGAGAAGGTCCAGGCCGAGCTGGCCCTAGACCAGGCCGCCGCCGATTCCATTGAGAAGGCCGTCGCCGCCTGCGAGGCGCAGCTGGACGACGATGCCGAGAGCATCATCACCAACCAGCGCTACACCTTCATCCACAACGTGATTCAGGAGGCCTGCACCCGCAAGCCCCGCACCGACAACCTGACCGTCTCGGACCGGATCGACCGCATCGTCACCAACCGCATCCTGGCTCTGCCCATCTTTGCGGTGGTGATGCTGGTCATCTACACCATCGCCATGGGCAGCACCGCCTTCTCCTTCGGCACCATGGGCACCGACTGGGTCAATGATGTGCTGTTCGGCGAGATCGTACCCCCTGCGGTGGAGGGCTTCCTGGTATCCATCGGCTGCGCCGACTGGCTGGTGGGCCTCATCAACGACGGCATTGTGGCCGGCGTGGGCGCGGCCCTGGGCTTTGTGCCCCAGATTCTGGTGCTGAGCTTCCTGCTGGCCATCCTGGAGGACGTGGGCTACATGGCCCGCATCGCCTTCGTCATGGACCGGATTTTCCGCCGGTTCGGCCTGTCGGGCAAGAGCTTTATCCCCCTGCTGGTGGCCTCGGGCTGCGGCATCCCCGGCGTCATGGCATCCCGCACCATTGAGCAGGACCGTGACCGCAAACTCACCATCATGACCACCTGCTTCATCCCCTGCAGCGCCAAAATGCCCATCATCGGCCTGCTGGCCGGCGCCATCTTCGGCGGCAGCAGCCTGGTGGCCACCAGCGCCTACTTCATCGGCGTGGCCGCCGTGGTCATCAGCGGCGTGATGCTCAAGAAAACCCGCGCCTTTGCCGGCGACCCGGCGCCCTTCGTCATGGAGCTGCCCGCCTACCACGTGCCCGCCTGGGGCAACGTGCTGCGGGCCACCTGGGAGCGGGGCTGGTCCTACGTCAAGCGGGCCGGCACCGTCATCCTGGCCTCCACCGTGGTGCTGTGGTTCCTGCAGGGCTTCGGCTTCACCGACGGCGCCTTCGGCATGGTGGAGGACACCAACACCTCCCTGCTGGCCGCCATCGCCGGGGTGATCGCCCCCGTCTTCGCTCCTCTGGGCTTCGGCAGCTGGCGGGCCGCCACTGCCACCGTCACCGGCCTCATCGCCAAGGAAAACGTGGTCTCCACCCTGGGCGTCCTCTACGGCATGGCCGAGGTGTCCGAGGCCGGCGACGAGATCTGGGCCAACATTGCCGCCGATTACACCGCTCTGGCCGCCTACAGCTTCATGATCTTCAACCTGCTGTGCGCCCCCTGCTTCGCCGCCATGGGCGCCATCAAGCGGGAAATGAACAACCCCCGCTGGACGGCCTTTGCCATCGGCTACATGTGCGTCTTTGCCTACGTCACCTCCCTGATCGTCTATCAGCTGGGCGGTCTGGTGACCGGCGAAGTTTCCTTCAACCCCTTCACCGTGGTGGCTCTGGTCCTGCTGGCCGGACTGCTGTACCTGGTGTTCCGCAAGAATCCCTACGAGGACGGCGTCCGCCTGCGCAGAAAGACTGCGCTGCAGGCCTGAGCCCCTCGTTCCCTTTACTTTCCCACAAGGAGGTCCTGCCGTTATGCTGGAATTTATCACCGCCAACCTCTCCACCATTCTGGTGGCCGCTGTGGTCTTTGGCCTGACGGGGCTGTCGCTCCGGGCCACCATCCGCAGCATGCGCTCGGGCAAGTGTTCGGGCTGCAGCAGCTGCGGCGGCCATTGCAGCGGCAGCTGCCACGGCTGCGGCCACTGACCCTCCCCGAAAGGAGCTGGTTCCCCCATGGAACTTTCCCCCGCCCATCTGCGCTATCTGCTGGCCATCTATGAGGCCGCCCGGACCCAGCGGGACATCTCCTCCCGCACCATCGCCGAGCGGCTGGGGGTGACCCGGCCCTCGGTGGCCCGGGCCCTGGGCCAGCTGATGGAGCGCGGGATGATCGTCAAAGCCCATTACGGCAAAATCTATCTGACCGACCGGGGCTCCTTTGTGGCACGCCGGGTCCAGCAGCAGCTGGACAGCGTGCTGGAAAACTTTCCTCCTTTGGCGCTGGACGCCGCCCCCCTGACCGACCAGGAAAAACGCCAGGCAGCCCTGGCCCTGGCCGCCGCCCTGCCGGAACGTCTCTACTCCGGCGCCTACCAAAACCTCCTGGACGACGCCAGCGTCTGATCCCATCAAAAAGACCCTGCCCGGACCAAACGGTTCACGGACAGGGTCTTTTTGTTTTGTACCGTTACAGCAGCATGCCCAGGGCTCCCAGGCCGAAGCCCAGAACCGCGCCGGCGGCCACATCCCTCACCCAGTGGACCCCGGCCAGCACCCGGGTGACGCAGATGGCCAGGGCCGACACCGTCAGCACCCCGGCCACGGCGGGGTTCACCGGCAGCCAGGCCATGGCGATCACCGCGCCGCTGAGGGCGTGGCGGGAGGGAAAGGACTTGCCCCCGGTCTCCTTGGGCAGCAGAGGGGTGAAGCCGGGCTGCTGGTAGGGCCGGGGCCGGTTGAGGGCGGCCCGCAGGGCGCTGCCCCCCACAAACACCGCTCCCGGCACCAGGACTGCCCGGGCCAGCAGCTGCATACAATCCTCACCGGCGGCTGTGCGGGCCGCCAGCAGCCCCAGCAGGGCCAGATACATCCCGGCCTGGGCCAGCGGCAAAAGCCTCGTACAGGCCGCCAGAGCCGCCCTGGCGGCGGGCCGGGCGGCAAACCACCGGTACACCCGGCTGTAGCGCTCAGGACTCACAGCGGCCCCCTCAGAAACAGGTGTCGAGGTATTCCTCGACGTCAAAGGGATCGGGGGCGGCGTCCTTGCGCAGATAGAGGGGGTGGTGAGGGTGCCCCTTCTTGCTCCGCTTGCCGATGGTGACCCAGGGGATGTTTTTCTCCCGGGTGAGGGCCACCATCTCCCGCATCAGCCCCGGCAGGTAGGCCCGCTTTTCGATCAGGGTGCCCCAGGCTGCCCACATGGTGGGCTGGGTCTGGCTCAGAACCGCTTCCAGCCAGCGCAGGTTCTCATCGCAGAGGGCCCGGTCGGGGGTCTGATCCATGTCGTTGGGATCGGTGGCCCGCTGGGGGTAGACGTTGAACATGATCCAGCTGTCAAAGCCATTGGCCGCCGCCAGCCGTTCCACGCTCTTGACGGTGGGGTCCAGCGCCCCGGGCTGGGCGGTGCTGGGATTGATGCCGATGCACACCAGAGGCCGCCGGCCCGGCTTCCCCAGCACAAACCGGTAGGGCATGTACACGTGGGGCTCATAGTACCACAGGCCCCCGGCGTATTCCCCCGCCTCCAGGACGGGAAGTTGTTTTGTCTCCATAGCGTTTTGGATTCCCTTTCGTTTTTTCTTCTATCCTACCTGAAAACCCCGCCCGGCGCAAGATGCAAAAAAGCCCGCAGGGCCAGGCAGGCCCGCGGGCAGGATTCACTTTCAGGCCAGGAACATAAACCAGACAAAAGAAACCACAATCGCCGTCATCATCAGCAGCATGGTCCCGCTGGAAAAGCCGGTGGTCACCGAGGTTTCCCCGTGCTCATAGGTCAGCATCCGGCGGTACTGCTCCAGGAACGAGTCGTCCACGTCTCCATAGAAGTGCCTCCACAGCCCGGGGCGGCCGCGGAGCAGCTGCCAGTCGGTGAGGATGCGCACAAAAACCACCAGACCAAAGCCGAACATGGCGATCCAGATGGAATTCCACAGGTACAGCGGTTTCAGCACCGGGCGCAGCTTATCTGCATGGATGAAATACAGGATGAACACATACTCCAGCGTATTCAGAAAATGCTGCGTCAGCGGGCCTCTCTGCATTTCCATACAACCGGCCTCCTTTCGGTCTTTGGGGGAACAACTTATATGACAAGTTTATTATACCGCCCCCCGCCGGGGAAGTAAATGGACGGTTTTCACGTATTTTTCACGTTTTTTTGTTCTTTTGCCCCAGGCCGGGGCCGGGTTTTTATACATTTTCCCGCATTTGTAAAAACGGGTGCGGCTTTTCCTTCCCGGCCCATGCTTCTCCTAGAGACAAAAACAGGAAAATGTGGTATACTGAAACCAGGACGCGCCAAACTTGGACGTTCTGCGTGTGATTTTCGGCTTTTCGATCTTTGAGAAAGGAGCCTTTATCTTATGTCTTTGGAAGAATACAAACTCGCCCTCAAGGCAGGTCAAAAGGACTACCGGGCCCACGTCGCCCGGGGCCAGAGCCCTTACCTGCCGGTTCTGGACGATATTCTGGTGAACGTCAAGATTGTGGCCACCGAGCCCCTGGGCCTGGTGAACATGCCCAGCGAGAGCATCGCGGGCACCAAGACCAGCGGCCGCCACACCGCCTTTGCCCCCAACTTCATGCCCCTGCTGGACGTGGACACCGAGTTCGCCAGCAAGTGGTCGGTCCTGTGCGAAGCGCACCTGGAGGAGGGCATCCGCAACCCGGTCACCGCCTATGAGTTCCTCAACCAGTTCTATATCGAGGAGGGCAACAAGCGGGTGTCGGTGCTCAAGCACTTCGACGCCGCCAGCATCCCCGGCACCGTCACCCGGCTGATCCCCGCCCGCAACAACAGCCTGGAGAGCCGCATCTACTACGAGTTCATGGACTTCTACAAGCTGTCCAAGGTGAACATCGTCCAGTTCTCCCGCCCCGGCAGCTACGCCAAGCTTCAGAAGCTGGTGTGCAAGGCCTCGGGCGAGGAGTGGACCGACGAGGACCGCAAGAACTTCAACGCCCTGCACACCAAGTTCCGCCAGCAGTTCCGCGCCCTGGGCGGCGCGCGGCTGCCCCTGACGGTGGGCGATGCTCTGCTGGTGTATCTGTCGGTGTACCGCTATTCGGACGCCTGCGACTCCACCCCCGCCCAGATCAAGGAAAAACTGGCCCGCATCTGGGACGAGATCACCGTCCTGACCAAGGACCAGGCGGTGGAAGTGGTGCTGGAGCCCGCCTCCGAGCCCGCCGAGGGCCGGCTGAGCCTGTCCAAGCTGAACATCTTCATCCCCCGGCCCAGCGAGCTGCATGTGACCTTCCTCCACGAGGCCAACGAGACCAACAGCGCCTGGGTCCGGGCCCATGAGAAGGGCCGCAGCGCCCTGGCCAACACCTTCACCGACCGGGTGATCCTCTCCTCCCACGAGAACGTGGACCCCGATGTGGACGCCGAACAGATTCTGGAGGAAGTGGCCCACAACGGCACCGATGTGGTGTTCACCACCAGCGTCCGGATGCACACCGCCTGCCTGAAGGTGGCCGCCCAGCATCCCAAGACCAAATTCCTCAACTGCTCCCTGAACACCCCCCACCCGCTGGTCCGCACCTATTATCCCCGGACCTACGAGGCCACCTATATCCTGGGCATGCTGGCCGGCATCCTGTCTCCCACCAATACGGTGGGCTATGTGGCCAACAACCCCATCTACGGCATCCCCGCCGCCATCAACGCCTATGCCCAGGGCCTGCGCTCGGTGCGGCCCGAGGGCAGGGTCCTGCTGCGGTGGGCCTGCCTGCCCGACCCGGCCCATCCCCTGGACTTCTCGGACCGGGAGGACGTAACCCTCTTTTACGCCCGGGACAGCCGCGAGGCCCCCGACACCCACCGGGACTACGGCCTGTGCCAGCGTCTGCCCGACGGAGTCATCCGTCCGGTGGGCCTGCCCCAGTGGCGGTGGGATGTGTTCTATATCGAGATCATCCGTTCCATTCTCAACGGCAGCTGGGACGAGGCGGACACCAGCAAGGCCATCAACTACTGGTGGGGCATGAAGAGCGGCGCCGTGGGCATCCAGTACAGCGACGGGCTGCCCGGCGGCCCCCTGCAGCTGCTGGGCCTGATGGAAACCCAGCTTCACAGCGGCCTGCTGACCATCTTCCCCTCCAAGGTGTACGCCCAGGACCACCGGATGCACTCCCCCCAGAAGATCGTCTACACGCCCAAGGAGCTGATGCTGATGGACTGGCTGGACGCCTGCGTGGAGGGCACCCTGCCCAGCTACGACCAGCTGGACGTGAAAACCCGCACCCTGGCCGACATCTGCGGCCTGGACGTCATCAAGGAGGACGCGGACGGCACAGCGGCGCCGTCCAAGATCTGATCCCCCTGTCTACAGTACGAAACGACAAACGGTAAAAGGAATTTAACAGAACGGAGCATGAAGGAACGTGAAGATACTCGCTATATCGGACGAAGCCTCCAAGGCGTTGTGGTGTCCGCAATGCCGCGAACGGCTGGAAGACATTGACCTGATCCTCTCCTGTGGGGATTTACCCCGCAGCTATCTTGAATTTCTGACCAATTTCACAGCCGCGCCCATCCTCTATGTCCACGGCAACCACGATGCAGCCTACGCCAAGCAGGAGCCCGGCGGCTGCATCTGCGTGGACGACGAGGTCTACGTCTGGAAAGGCCTGCGGGTGATGGGTCTGGGCGGCTCCATCCGCTACAACCGGGAGAGCCCCTACCAGTACACCGAACAGAAAATGCGCCGCCGGATCGCCCGGCTGCGGCCCAAAGTCCGGCGTCTGGGAGGCATCGACTTGCTGCTGACCCACTCCCCCGCCAAGGGCCTCAACGACGGCACCGACCTGCCCCACCAGGGTTTTGACTGTTTCAACAGTCTGCTGGAGGAGCTGCAGCCCCAGTGGTTCGTCCACGGGCACATCCATCTGTCCTACGACTGCCGCCTGCCCCGGGTCTGTTCCCACAACGGCATCACCGTCATCAATGCCACCGAGCGCTATACCTTCGAGGTTCCTGATTTCGAGGACCGGCCCATCGGCAAGTCCTTCTCTCTCCGCTCGTTCCTTACCACCTTTGCCCGATAAGTCAAATCAAAAAAGGCCCGCCCTGCGGCTCTCCATGAGCCGCGGGACGGGCCTTTGTGTATGTAGGCGGTGGGGTGGATCTGAAAACGCCTCCGCGCCGTCTCCTCCTGCCCCAAAGCGCATCTGCCGCGTTGCAGTCGCTTGCATTCCACAGAGGAGTGCGGCGTTCCTGCGCCTTGCAGCTGCATCTTTGGGGCGAACGGTCCGGCACATCTGCATTCTCAGATCCATCCCGGGGTTATTTCAGGCTGACGTCGTGGCGGGTGGGCTGGCCGGCGGCAAAGGCCCCGGCGCTCTCAAAGACGCCCCGCACCATGCTCTCCACGTCCTCGTCGGTGTAGAAAGCGGTGTGGCAGGTCAGCAGCACATTGGGGAAGCTGCGCAGCAGGGCCAGCTCGGGATTGGCGATGGGGTCGCCGGAACGGTTGTAGTAATACAGGCCGTTCTCGTTCTCCAGCACGTCCAGCGCGGCGGCTCCCACCCGGCCGCTCTCCAGGGCGGCGATCAGGGCGTCGCTGTCGATGAGGGTGCCGCGGGCGGTGTTGACGATCACCACGCCGTCCTTCATCTTGGCCAGGGCGGCCGCGTCAATCAGGTGGTGGTTGGCCTCGGTGGCGTTGGTGTGGAGGGTGATGACGTCGCTCTGGGCAAACAGGGTGTCCAGGTCCACGTATTCCGCATACTTGGCGGCCTCCTGGTTGGGGTAGAGGTCATAGGCCAGCAGTTTGCACCCGAATCCCGACAGGTGCTGCAGCACCGTCCGGCCGATGTTGCCGGTGCCGATGACGCCCACGGTGCAGCCGGACAGGTCCCGGCCGATCTTCCCCTTGAGGGAGTAGTCCTGCACCTCGCCCCGCTTGAGGATATGGCCCACACGGCGCAGGGACATCATCATCAGCATGATGGCAAAGTTGGCCACGCCCCGGGGCGGGTAATCCACGTTGGAAACCTTCATCCCCAGCTCGCGGGCCTTTTGGCGGTCCACATGGTCGTAACCGATGGACCGGCAGCAGATATACTTGACCCCCAGCTGGTGGAACCGCTCCACCATGGCGGCGCTCATGTCGCAGGGCGTCATCGAGACGGCGTCACAGCCGGCGGCCAGGGCGGCGTTTTCCAGGTTGGGGTATTCCTCACAGCCCTCAAACGCGATGCCGGTCTCGGCGCTGAGCTTCTGCGCACAGGGCAGCTCGTCGTAGGGGCGGAGGGTATAAAAGAAAATCTTCATTTGGCATTCCACCTTCCCAGTCTCTTTGTATGGGTTTCCCTGCCCCTAATGATAGCACGTTTTGGCCCGGCGCGGCGGGGTGTGCAGAGTGAATTTTTCTCACCTGTGGGATGAGCGGTCCATGGCACCGTGGGCCTTGTAAAAGGGCGAAAAATGGAGTATGCTAAAGGACGGACCAAATCCAAACTGCACCGCCGCCCCGGTCCGGGCCGGGAAATTTTCCAGGCCGGACGGCTGAAAGGAGATCTGTTATGCGCGCTTACGAACGCCTTCTGCGGTACGCCAGAGTGTATACCACCTCGGACCCCACCACCGGGGCCCATCCCTCCACCGAACGCCAGTTCGACCTGGCCCGTCTGCTGGTGGACGAGATGAAAGAGATGGGCATTGAGGATGCCGCTGTGGACGAGCACTGCTATGTATACGGCAGCATCCCTGCCACCCCCGGCTGTGAGAACCGGCCGGCCCTGGGCCTGATTGCCCACATGGACACCGCCCCCGACGCCTCGGGCGAGAACGTCCAGCCCGTGATCCATGAAAATTACGACGGCCAGGACGTGGTCCTGCCCGGCACCGGCGCGGTGATGAAGGTATCCACCTTCCCCTTCCTGGCCTCCATGAAGGGCGAGACCCTCATCACCTCGGACGGCACCACCCTGCTGGGCGCCGACGACAAGTCGGGCGTGGCCGAAATCCTCACCGCCGCCGAGGCCCTGCTGCAGGGTGAGATCCCCCACGGCAAGATCTGCATCGCCTTCACCCCCGACGAGGAAATCGGCGAGGGCGCCGACCTGTTCGACATCCCCCGCTTCGGCGCCGACTTTGCCTATACGGTGGACGGCGGCGACGTGGGCGGCATCGAGTACGAGAACTTCAACGCCGCTTCGGCCACCGTCACCATCCGGGGCCTGTCGGTTCATCCCGGCAGCGCCAAGGACACCATGATCAACGCCTCCAACGTGGCCATGGAGTTCCACATGGCCCTGCCCCTGATGGCCCGTCCCGAGACCACCGAGGGCCGCCAGGGCTTCTATCACCTGTGCCAGATGTACGGCGACGTCAACGAGGCCAAGCTGGGCTATATCCTGCGCGACCACGACGCCGACTGCCTAGAATACAAAAAGAGCGAGCTGCAGCAGATTGCGGCCTGGCTCAACAGCCGTTACGGCGAGGGCACCGTCACCGTCGAAATCAAGGACGGCTACCGCAACATGATCGAGAAGATCAAGCCCCACTTCCACCTGGTGGAAACCGCCCGCACCGCCATCCAGATGGCCGGTCTGGAGCCGGAGGAAATCCCCGTCCGGGGCGGCACCGACGGCGCCGTCCTGAGCTGGAAGGGTCTGCCCTGCCCCAACCTGGGCACCGGCGGCTTCAACTTCCACGGCGTGTTCGAGTGCACCACCGCCGAGCGGATGGACAAGGCCACCGAAGTGCTGCTGAACATCATCAGCCTGTACGCCAAGTAAAAACACAGCGCCCCGTACCTGTTTGTCAGGCCCGGGGCGCTTTTGCGGGGTTTTTCAGAGGATTTTCCGCAGCAGATACCGGTCAAAGCCGCCGTACATGGGCCGGCGGCAGACGATCTCAAACCCTTCGGCCAGGGCGTTGCGGAGGCTATAGGCGTTGTCGGGGCTGACGGTGGCCCCCAGGCCCACAATCCCCTCCGGCAGCCAGCCGCAGGCCGCCCGGGCCATGGTCCGCTGAAGGCCGTTTCCCCGCCAGGCCGCGCAGACCACCGCGCTGTCGGCGTTGGCCCAGCGGGGCCATTCCGCCGGGGGCAGGCCCATGAAGGCGGCGTAATTCTCCGGGCTGGAGCCCATGCACCGCAGGGTGAAGTAAGCCCCCAGGGTTTCGCCGTCCCACACCCCCACGCAGACCCCGTCCGCCATGCAGGCCGCCAGCTGGTCCCGGGTGTCGGGCACAAACTGTTCCGGGTGAGGCATCCCGGCGTGAACCTCCCGCTGGAGCTGCTCCATGGCGTCCAGGTCCTCCGGACCGCAGCGCCGCAGCTCCACCGGCAGATGCGCCGGCTGACCGTTCACCTTTTCCAGGACTAAATCCATCTTGGTTTCCTCCCTTTGCACTGTGCATCGTGGCTTTTGTTTCCCAGTATAATCCCGGTTTTAAATCCTGTCAAATTATGGTATAATAACTGCAAAAGCAGTTATTTATTCCAATCGGCGCACAGCGCCCACTTTGTATCACAGGAGCGTCAGCGACTATGGTATAATAGCTGCAAAAGCAGCTATTTGACCCAGAAGTGCACGCTTCGCGTGGACTGGCTTTTGTCCGCTTTGGCGGACACGGTATAATATCCAAAAGATATGACTTTTCACAGCGCGGCCGCGGCGCTGGACAATCAAATTCACACGATGCGGAGCCCGCCGTCTGGGCGGCGGGGAAAGGAAGGCATTGCCATGAAGGAACCCACCCCTGACACAACGGGCCGCCTGGGCGGAACGGTCATCAGCGACCGCGTGGTCGCCCAGCTGCTGGAGGAACTGCGCACCGGCCGCTACGCCGGCGCAGACCGTCTGCCCGCCGAGCTGGACCTGGCTGCAGAGCTGGGCGTCAGCCGGACGGTCATCCGGGACGCCCTCAGCACCATGGAGCGGGCCGGCTATGTGGAGCGGGTCCGGGGGATCGGCACGGTGGTCAACCGCGCTGTTCTCTCCCTGCGCAGCAGGCTGGACCAAAAACTGGAATATTACCCCCTGATCCGCTCGTTCGGCAGCTACCCCCACGCCGACGGCATCCAGGTCCAGCCCATCCGGGCCAGCGAGGACCTGGCCCGCAGCCTGGGTCTGGAGCCCGGGGCCGAGGTCATCTGCATCCGCAAACGGGTGCTGGCCGACTCCACCCCCGTCATCTACTCCATCAACTACCTGCCCAAGGCCCTGCTGGGCGGGCGGGACTACACCCGCCTGGATCTGGCCGGCTCCATCTTCGATGTGCTGGACCAGGTCTGCGGCCAGCAGGTCTCCTCCACCGTGGCCCACATCAAGGCCAGCTGCGGGGATGACACCATCCGTTCCGCCATGCGCCTGGCCCCCGGCGAGGCCATGCTGCTGCTGGACGAGGTGTGCTACACCCGTCTGTGCCGGCCGGTGCTGCGCGCATTCAGTTATTACACCAATTTCTTTGATTTTTCCATCTTACGCAAGCTGTTATAAGGAGGCAAATTGTCTATGCGCCATCTGATTGATCCGCTTGACTTTACCCGCGAGGAAACCGACGCCCTGCTGGATCTGGCCAGCCGCATCCGGGAGGACCCCGCCGCTTACCAGGAGGTGGCCCGCTACAAGAAACTGGCCACCCTGTTCTACGAGCCCTCCACCCGCACCCGCCTGTCCTTTGAGGCGGCCATGCTGAATCTGGGCGGCCATGTGCTGGGCTTCCCCAGTGAAAACGTTTCCAGTGCCACCAAGGGCGAGAGCGTGGCCGACACCATCCGCGTGGTGTCCTGCTACGCCGACATCGCCGCCATGCGCCATCCCAAGGAGGGCGCTCCCCTGCGGGCCAGCCGCTATTCCCGCATCCCGGTGATCAACGCCGGCGACGGCGGCCACCAGCACCCCACCCAGACCCTCACCGACCTGATGACCATTCGCAGCCGCAAGGGCACTCTGAACGGCCTGACCATCGGCCTGTGCGGCGATCTGAAGTTTGGCCGCACCGTCCATTCCCTCATCAAGACCATGGTCCGCTATGAGGGTGTGCGGTTCGTCCTCATCAGCCCCGAGGAGCTGCGCGTGCCCGACTACATCATCACCGATGTGCTGGAGGGCAGCGACATTCCCTACGCCGAGACCCGCAGCCTGGAGGAATCCATGCCCGGGCTGGACATCCTCTATATGACCCGCGTCCAGAAGGAGCGTTTCTTCAACGAAGAGGACTATATCCGGTTGAAAAACAGCTATATCCTCACCCGGGACAAGATGGCCCTGGCCAAGCCCGACATGGCCGTACTGCATCCCCTGCCCCGCGTGAACGAGATCGCCCTGGACGTGGACGACGATCCCCGCGCCGCCTACTTTGAGCAGGTACAGAACGGCGTCTACGTCCGCATGGCCCTGATTATGACTCTGCTGGGTCTGCCTGACCCCAAAGCGCCGAAGGAGGGCGTCTGATATGCTGAACATTGACGAAATCCAGAACGGCATTGTAATCGATCACATCAAGGCCGGCACCGCCGTGGGCCTGATGGATCTGCTGGGCATCAAGGGCAACCGCTCCGCCAGCGTGGCCCTGATCCAGAACGCCCGGTCCCACAAGTCCCCCACCGGCCGCAAGGACATCATCAAGGTGGAGGGGGATTCCTCCTGGCTGAACCTGGACGTGCTGGCCTATCTGGACCCCAACATCACCGTCACCACCATTCACGACGGCAAGCCGGTCAAGAAGGAGAAGCCCCAGCCGCCCCGCCGTCTGGTGAACATCGTCCGGTGCCGCAACCCCCGGTGCATCTCTTCCATCGAGGAGGAGTGCGACCAGATCTTTGAGCTGAGCACCAACGGGAAGTACCGCTGCATCTACTGCGAGCAGGAGCTGCAGGTGAACCGCGACTAATCCCCTCTTTCCAGGCAAAACAAAGCCCCCGCTGTCTTTTTTGGGACAGCGGGGGCTTTTTTGGTTTCCTGTTGGTCACACCAGAACGAAGTCCGCGGGCAGGCGGCCGATGGCCACCGCCGCCGCCAGCATGGCGACAGCCAGGCCCAGGTACAAAAAGCAGAGGTTCTTTGCACGGCTGTCCTTTTGCTGCCGGGCCGCCTGGTACATCAGCCCAAAGCAGAGGACCGCCAGGCCAAACGCGCAGGCCAGCCCGCCCCACACATAAAAGGCGTACCCCGCCGGGATGAACCGTGCGCTGTTGCCCAGCCACACGGCGGCAAAGCTCCAGAGCAGAAACGCCGGGACCCACATCTTGTGCATTGACAATCTCCTCCTTTCTATGGTTTTCACCCTTTCCCGCAGATCATCTCCCGGATGGCCTTCATAGCGGTGCTGCGGGGGCGGCTCATATCCTCCACCAGGGAGATGGCCCGCTCGGGCACCGGCTGATCCAGCGGGACGCAGAACAGCTCCCCCCGGGCAATCTTGGGGGCCACCAGCTTTTCGGGATAAAAGCCGATGCCCAGCCCATGCTCCACCATGGGGAGGATCTGGTCCATGGTGGCCGCCTCCACATCCACCCGGAAGGGCACCCCGTGGGAGGTGAAGAACCGCTGATAAAAGGCGTATGTACTGGTATCCTGGCCGATGCACACCAGCGGGTACCGGGCCAGCTCGGCCATGGTGCACCGCCGGGAGGCAATCTCGCTGTAGGCGGGGCCGCAGACCGGCACCTCCCGGAACCGCAGCAGCTCGGTCTGCTGGAGGGTGCGGTCGGTGAGCTGGGGCGCCGTGATCACCGCAAAGTCGCTCTCCCCGTTCCGCAGGCGCTCGATGGCCTGGGGGGTGGTCTCGTTGGTGATCCGCAGGTGCACCCCCGGATACTTCACCCGGAAGGCCGACAACTTGTCCAGCAGGATCATATGGAGGGCCGCCTCGCTGGCGCTGATGGACAGGGACCCGCTCTCCAGGCTGCCGTCCTGGCGGATCTCCTCCTCCCCCAGCTGCAGCTCCTCCACCGCCGCCGCCACCCGCCGGTACAGCCTCTGACCCTCCGGCGTCAGGCTGATGCCCCGATTGGACCGGTGGAACAGTTTGCACCCCAGCTCCTGCTCCAGATTTTTCATGCAGCGGGTGATGTTGGGCTGGTTGTTCTTCAGCACCTCGGCCGCCCGGGTGAAGCTCCTGCACTGGGCCACCACATAGAAAATCCGGTAGTAATCGTAGTTGATCGTCATAGAAAATTTCCCTTATTTTTTATGAATTATGCTCTATTTGTCATACAAAAAATATATTACGAGCATATTAACAAGATATTTTACAATTTTCACTATCAATAGTATAATACGCTCGACCCAAAATTGCAATTTGACAACCGCTTCCTCCGGGGAGGCGGCGGTCGAAGCCCGGCACATCCCCCTCCGGGGCGGCCGGGCAGGCAGGTTGAATATCGTTGGATGAAAGGAGTCTTTCCAAAACCATGAAACAGAATAAGCGGAGTCTTATCCTGTGGCTCGTGCTGATCGTGGTGCTGGCAGTCGCCTCTGTCCTCACCGGGACCCCCGGCGGAGAGAGCGAGAGCGTCAAGGCAGTGATGCGGGACGCTGTGCTGCACGAGACCGGCCAGGTGAGCCTTTTCGGGATCATGGACGTCAACCCCGGCCTGATCTCGGCCTATGTGGTGACGGCCGCGCTGCTGGTGCTGGCTGTCTGCCTGCGGATCTTCGCAGTGCCCCATTTCACGGAGGTTCCCGGCAAGCTGCAGATGCTGCTGGAACTGTGGGTGGATACCTTCCGCGGGATGGCCGAGAAGAACAGCCCTCACAACAACAAGGTGCTGGGCCCCTACCTCTTTGGTGCGGGCACCTATATCTTTGTCAGCACCCTGTTTGAGCTGCTGGGCGTCCAGGTGGTGACCACCGCGGGCCACTCGATGGCCCTGCCGGCCCCCCTGTCGGACGTCAACGCCGCCATCGCCATGGGCGTGCTGTCCTACCTGTTCATTATGTCGGGCGGCGTGGGCGCCGTGGGCATCCGCGGCGTGGGCCGCACCCTCAAGGAGTTCTCGCTCCCCATCTCCATGAGCTTCCGACTGTTCGGCGCTCTGCTCAGCGGCCTGCTGGTCACCGAGCTGGTCTACTACTACATCACCCTCAGCTATGTGCTGCCGGTGATCGTGGGCGTCATGTTCACCATGCTCCACTCCCTGATCCAGAGCTACGTGCTGACCATGCTGGTGGCCCTGTATTACGGCGAGGTGTCCGAGCCGGTCCAGCCCAAAGTCAAGAAAAACAAAAAGAACAGCGACGCCCTTGCGGCCTGATCCATCGCTGTCCCCAATTCAGGAGGTTATCACTACTATGAAGACGATGAACATCAAGAAAGTCCTTTCCGTCCTGCTGGTCATGCTGGCTATGGTCGTGACCATGGCTGCCCCCGCTTTCGCCGACGAGCCCGCTTCCAGCGAGCCTGCCACCACCCAGTCCGCTCAGGCTGAGACCGAGGCCGAGGCTGCCGATTCTTCCACCTCCACCACCGCCGCCAAGGCTTTCGCTTCCGCCATCGCCGTGGGCCTGGCTGCTGCCGGCGGCGCTGTCGCCATGGGCGTTCTGGGCGCCAAGTCCTCTGAGGCCATCGCACGCCAGCCCGAGGCCGAGGGCAAGATCCGCACTTCTATGATGCTGACCCTGGTCTTTATCGAGACCGCCATCATCTACGCCCTGCTGGTCGTTATCCTGATTATCTTTGTTCTGTAAGCACGGGAGGTACCACAATGAATCTCCCTCTGAATATCAATCTGCAGCAGATTTTTCTGCACATGCTGAACTTCGTGATCCTGGTGGGCGGCCTGTACTTCATCCTGTACAACCCCATCAAGAAATTCATGGATCAGCGCACCGCCCACTATGCCGAGATGGACAAGGCTGCCGCCGACAAGCTGGCCGCCGCTGAGAAGCTGGAGGCCGAGCATCAGGCTCAGCTGAGCAAGCTGGACGAGGAGCTGCGCCAGCGCCGCGCCGAGAGCCAGAAGATCGCCCAGGATGCCGCCCAGCAGCAGCTGGACCGCGCCCAGGAGCAGGCCGACCAGATCATCGCCGGCGCCCAGAAGGCCGCCGAGAGCATCCGCACCAAGGCCGTGGCCGATTCCCAGAAGGAAATCAAGGAGCTGGCCATGGCTGCCGCTGCCAAGCTGACCCTGCAGTCCAGCAAAGACGCCTTCGACGAATTTTTGAACCTGGCAGAGGAAGGGAAACAGAATGAGCAACATGAAAAAGCCTGAAGCAGCCACCGCCGCTTTTCTGTACAGCCCCGAGGCCCCTACTGAGGAGCAGCGCCAGCGGTTTGAGGATTTTCTGGCCCGCACCTACCCCGACCGCACCGTAACCCTCACCTGGAAAAAGGCCGCCAACCTGAAGGGCGGCTTCCGCCTGGAGGTGGGCTCCGACGTCTACGACTGGAGCCTGAAGGGCCGCATGGAGCAGCTGCGCCGCAAGATCGACGCACTGGATGTCCGCCAGGACAACCTGCTGCCCCTGATGCGCCAGACCGTTGTGGACTGGGCCCCCAGCACCAAGCCCGAGGAGATCGGCACCGTGCTGACGGTGGGCGATGACATCGCCACCATTTCGGGCCTGCAGGACGCCGTCTACGGCGAAGTCCTGGACTTCACCAACGGCATCCGCGGCATGGTCCAGGAGCTGCGCCCCGATGAGCTGTGCTGCGTCCTGTTCGGCGACAGCAGCGGCATCGAGGCCGGCGACCCGGTCCGCCGCACCGGCAAAGTGGCCGGCATGCCGGTGGGCGACGCCTTCCTGGGCCGCGTGGTGGATGCCCTGGGCAACCCCATCGACGGCGGCCGGGAGATTCAGGCCGACGCCTACTATCCCATTGAGCGGCCGGCCCCCGGCATCATCCACCGCCAGCCTGTCAACCAGCCCATGGAGACCGGCCTGCTGGCCATCGACGCCCTGTTCCCCATCGGCCGCGGCCAGCGCGAACTGATCATCGGCGACCGCCAGACCGGCAAGACCGCTGTGGCTCTGGACACCATCCTGAACCAGAAGGGCAAGAACGTGGTCTGCATCTACGTGGCCATCGGCCAGAAGGCCAGTTCGGTGGCCCTGCTGACCGAGAACCTCCGCCGCCGCGGCGCCATGGACTACTGCATCGTGGTCAACGCCTCGGCCAGCGACTCCGCCTCCCTGCAGTACATCGCACCTTACGCCGGCTGCAGCCTGGGCGAGTACTTCATGCACCAGGGCCGGGACGTGCTGATTGTCTACGACGACCTGTCCAAGCACGCCATCGCCTACCGCGCCCTGTCCCTGCTGCTGGAGCGCAGCCCCGGCCGTGAGGCATACCCCGGCGACGTCTTCTACCTCCACAGCCGTCTGCTGGAGCGTTCGGCCCACCTGTCCGACGACATGGGCGGCGGCAGCATGACCGCCCTGCCCATCATCGAGACCCAGGCCGGCGACGTCTCCGCCTATATCCCCACCAACGTCATCTCCATCACCGACGGCCAGCTGTTCCTGGAGAGCAACCTGTTCTTCGCCGGCCAGCGCCCCGCCGTCAACGTGGGTCTGTCGGTGTCCCGTGTGGGCGGCGACGCCCAGACCAAGGCCATGAAGAAGGCCGCCGGCGCCATGCGTCTGGATCTGGCCCAGTACCGCGAGATGGAGGTCTTTACCCAGTTCTCCAGCGACCTGGACGAGACCACCAAGCGCCAGCTGACCTACGGCCAGGGCCTGATGCGGCTGCTGCGCCAGAAGCAGTATCACCCGCTGACCCAGCACGAGCAGGTCATCACCCTGGTGGCCGCTCTGAACCACACCATGGAGTCCATCCCCGCCGAGAAGATCAGCGACGCCCAGCATGAGATGCTGGCCTGGTTCGAGGAGCAGGACGCAGCTCTGTGCCAGCGGATCGACTCCACCGGCCTGCTGTCCGACGACGACCGCCAGCAGATCATCGACCTGGCCCGCACCTTCGTGGCCGGCTATCAGAAGAAGGGGCAGTGACATGGCGAGCACCAAAGAGATCAAAGACCGGATCGAAAGCGTCCGGGAGACCCAGAAGATCACCAACGCCATGTACCTGATCTCCTCCACCAAGCTGCGCCGCGCCCGGGAGGACCTGGCCCACACCCGCCCCTATTTTGAGGCGCTGCGGGGCGAGATCAAGCGGATTTTCCGCACTTCCAGCGACATCCACAGCCGCTATTTCTATCCGCCCCACGAGGACGACATCAAGGGCGGGCCCTACGCCTGCCTGGTCATCACCGCCGACAAGGGTCTGGCCGGCGCCTACAACCAGAACGCCGTCAAGGAAACCATGCGGGTCCTGGCCGACCACCCCGGCACCAAGCTGTTCGTCGTCGGCGAGTACGGGCGGCACTATTTCAACCAGCACCATATCCCCATCGAGCAGAGCTTCCTCTACACGGCGCAGAACCCCACTTTGCAGCGCGCCCGTGAGATCAGCTCCATCCTGCTGGAGGGCTTCAACGCCGGCCAGTGGAAGAAAATCTATATCGTCTACACCGATATGGCCAGCAGCCTGGCCTCGGCCGCCCAGAGCACCCGCCTGCTGCCCTTCCACCGGGCCCACTTTGCCTCCACCGAAGAAGATCACTCCTCCGACAGCTTCGAGTTTATGCCCGATATGGTCACCGTGCTGGACAATATGATCGAGAGCTATATCTCGGGCTTTATCTACAGCGCCCTGATCGACAGCTTCTGCAGCGAGCAGAACGCCCGCATGACCGCCATGGACGCCGCCAACGAGAACGCCCAGCGGCTGCTGGACGAGCTGTCCCTGCAGTACAACCGGGTGCGTCAGGCGGCCATCACCCTTGAGATCACCGAGGTGTCTGCGGGTGCAAAGGCCCAGCGCCGCAAGCGCCAGGCAGCCCATAAAGAACGAAAGGATGTGTGACCCACTTGAATACAGGCAAAATCGTACAGGTCTCGGGCCCTGTCGTGGACGTGACGTTTGAAAATCTGCCCCTGCCCCGCATCCGTGAGGCCCTCACCGTCACGGTGGAGGGCAGCGAGCGGGTGATGGAGGTGTCCCAGCATCTGGACAGCCACACCGTCCGCTGCGTCATGCTGGCCCCCAGCGAGGGCCTGGCCCGCGGCATGGAAGTAAACGCCCCCGGCCACACCATTCAGGTGCCGGTGGGCGAGCGGGTTCTGGGCCGGATGTTCAACGTCCTGGGCCAGCCCATCGACGGCGGCGAGCCGGTGCCCGCCGACACCCCCGTCAAGAGCATCTACCGCAAGCCCCCTCCCTTTGAGGAGCAGAACCCCGCAGTTGAAATCCTGGAGACCGGCATCAAGGTCATCGACCTGCTGGAGCCCTACGCCAAAGGCGGCAAGATCGGCCTGTTCGGCGGCGCCGGCGTCGGCAAGACCGTCCTGATCCAGGAGCTGATCCACAACGTGGCCATGGAGCACGGCGGTTATTCCATCTTCACCGGCGTGGGCGAGCGCAGCCGCGAAGGCAACGACCTGTGGCACGAGATGAACGAGAGCGGCACCGCCGACAAGACCGCCCTGGTCTTTGGCCAGATGAACGAGTCCCCCGGCGTCCGTATGCGTGTGGCCCTGTCGGGCCTGACCATGGCCGAGCACTTCCGTGACGAGGCCCACAAGGACGTGCTGCTGTTCATCGACAACATCTTCCGTTTCGTCCAGGCCGGCAGCGAGGTCTCCACCCTGATGGGCCGCATGCCCTCGGCCGTGGGCTACCAGCCCACCCTGGCCAACGAGATGGGCGAGCTGCAGGAGCGGATCACCTCCACCAAGGAGGGCTCGGTTACCTCGGTCCAGGCCGTCTACGTCCCCGCCGACGACCTGACCGACCCCGCCACCGCCACCACCTTCACCCATCTGGACGCCACCACCGTTCTGAGCCGTAAGATCGTGGAGCAGGGCATCTACCCCGCCGTGGACCCCCTGGAGTCCACCTCCCGCATTCTGGAGCCCGACATCGTGGGCGAGGAGCACTACCGCGTGGCCCGCAAGGTCCAGGAGATCCTCCAGAAGTACCGCGAGCTGCAGGACATCATCGCCATCCTGGGCATGGACGAGCTGAGCGAGGAGGACCAGAAGACGGTCAGCCGCGCCCGCAAGGTCCAGCGTTTCCTGTCCCAGCCCACCCACGTGGCTGAGAAGTTCACCGGCATCCCGGGCGTCTACGTCCCCCTGTCCGAGACCATCAAGGGCTTCGCCGCCATTGTGGACGGCGAGATGGACCAGTACCCCGAGGCCGCCTTCTTCAACGTGGGCCCCATCTCGGACGTGCCCGAAAAGGCCCGCAAGATCGAGGCAGGTGAGCTGTAATGAACACCTTCCACCTGCGCATCCTGGCGGCGGACGACATGTTCTTTGAGGGTGAGTGTGAAAACCTCATCGTCCCCAGCCCGGACGGCTCTTTTGGCGTCCAGGCGCACCACTCCAACATGATTTCGGCCGTCTTCCCCGGTGAGCTGCACTACCGCCCCTCCGAGGGCCCCGACGCCGGCGTTGAGAAGATCGCCGCCGTTTCCTCCGGCCTGATCAAGGTGGAGAACAACGACGTGCTGGTGCTGGTGGATACCGCCGAGCGCCCCGAGGAGATCGACGCCAACCGCGCCCGCCGGGCCGCCGACGAGGCCAAGGAAGCGCTGCTCCAGAAGCGCAGCATTCAGGAGTACCGCATCGCACAGTACAGCCTGGCCCGCGCCGTCAGCCGTCTGCAGGTCCACAGCGACTTCCAGAACTGGAAAAAGGGCTGATCCCCTGCATACGATTCCTTTCTAAGGACACAAGCCTCCGCCTTCGGGCGGGGGCTTTTTTGTGCCGGGCGTTTCCTCAGATTTATCACACAACAGTCATACTTCTTTCGCAATCTAAATGGCAGAAGGACCGTATTAAAAGTACCAGGGCCAAATTTTGGCATCTGGAAAAGGCAATGATAAGATGAGGTAACAACCATGCGCAAAAAATACATCGTTCCCATGGCATGCCTGGCGCTGGCTGCCGCCCTGGCCGGCTGTGCTCCGCTGGCCCCCCTGAACGAATCCTCCCAGATGGTGGAGGAAGAACCCGCCGGCCCCCGGCCGGTGGTGACCATTGAGGACGACACCCTCCGGTTTTTATACAGTGCCAACAGCACCGGCGGCGGCACCCTGCTGCGGGGCGACCAGGTGCTGTACAAAGGCGCGCCCTCTGAGGACATCCGCCTTCTGAGCAGCCCCGACACCGGCCATCCGGTGGGCTGGCAGAAGGGCGGCAACGGCCCCGACGGCTGGTACACCGCCGTATATGACGACGAGGGCGAACTGCTCTGGTCGGAGGACGGCGAGTGGCGGGCAGCCCTGTCCGATGACCTGCTGGCCCTGGAGCCGGGCCCCCGCCGGGTGGACGCCGGGCCCAACGGTGAAACCGGCTGCCGTCTGGTGGACCTGAGCAACGGCGAAGAAATCCCCCTGCCCGCCAACACCACCAGCTGCATCCCCACCAGCGAGGACCAGGTGGTGCTGACCGTCACCTCCGACCCCCAGCGGGCCGACATGGAGAGCTCCTCGGTGCAGGTGATGACCCTGGACGGGGAGGAACTGCTTCGGGTGGACAACGCCTACGCCTTCCAGGCCTACGGCTTTGAGGGCGAGACCGGCTATGTGGGCATTCAGATTTACGACGCATCCGCCGAGGAATGGACCACCAGCTTCTACAACCCCGCCACCCAGGAGTACATCCCCCGGTTCTTCAGCTTCTGCGGGGAGGAGATGCTCTGCTACCAGCAAGCGGACGGCCAGTATGTGGTGCGCACCCTGGACGACCCCGCTCCCCTGGCCTTCTATGACGCCCCCTGCTCCTACTGGAGCCCGGACATGGCTCTGGTGTCGGACGGCGACGGCGGCAGCATCCTCTACCTGGCCGACGGTTCGGCCCTGCCCCTGCTCAGCTCTCTGTCCTACGATCTGGACGGGGAGAGCGCCGTTTTTCTGCTGGAGGACGGCAGCCTGCTGATCTGCGGCGAGGACGGCTCCCAGACCATTCTGGTTCCCGAGCTCCACGGCGCGGCACAGGCCTCCATCTACAGCTTTGAGGACGGCTACATCCTGCTGTCCCTGGAATCGGAGGACTATCAGTCGGTGGCCTATCAGATTTACGACGCATCCGGCCTGCTGTACGACACCTCCACCGACCCCGGCATGACCTATGACCGTCTGCTCTACCTGACCGACGGTCCCAGCGGCCCCCTCTATCAGGCCGCCTACACCGGCCTGGGCAACAGCACCCTTTACAACGTGGTGGACAGCCATGGGAACGTCCTTCTCAGCGGCCTGGCCGACGTGGTATCCCCCACCGTCTACGAACTGCCCGACGGGATTTTCCCGGCGCGGCGGGGCTTTGAGCGGGGCTTTATGGATTATACCGGGGCCTGGGTCTACTCCGAAAGCGTCTTTTCCTCCCTGTCGGACGACGACGGGCACTACTATTGGTAATTTAAGGAGGCATTTTTATGTTTCGTACCGCTTCTATCTCCCGACGCAGCTTTCTGACTGCCCTGGGTCTGGGCACGGCCGCCGCCCTGCTGGCCGGGTGCAGCAGTCCGGCCTCTTCCTCCGCCAGCTCGGAGGATTCCGCATCCAGCGCCGCACCGGCTGAACCCTTCCTGACCCCGGAGGAGTTCCCCGGGGTGGACGGCTCCACCGCCTGCATCCCCCTGATGGCCCAGATCATGGCCGACACCACCGGCGCCGACCTCACCGAGGCCCAGAGCGCCATCTCGGTCAGCACCACCGCCTACGCCTGGGAGAACATGGGAGTCTACGACTCCGATCTGGCCCAGCTCCTGATTGTCTACGAGGCCCCCGACTACGTCAAGGACGAAATCGCCCAGGCCGGCACCCAGCTGGAACAGAAGGCCATCGGCCGGGACGCCCTGGTCTTTATCGTCAACGAGGACAACCCGGTCCAGAGCCTCACCCAGGACCAGCTGCGGGAGATCTACGCCGGCCACATCACCAACTGGAAGGACGTGGGCGGCGACGACACCCCCATTGTGGCCTTCCAGCGGGGAGAGGACAGCGGCAGCCAGACCCTGTTCCAGAATCTGCTGATCCAGGACGGCGAGCTGATGGAGGCCCCCACCGAGCTGGCCCCCGCCTCCATGGGCGGCCTGGTGGACAGCATCGCCTCCTACAACAACAGCGCCAACGCCATTGGCTTCTCGGTCTACTACTACATCGACCAGATGTACAGCCAGCCGGGCCTGCGGCTGCTGGCCGTGGAGGACGTGACCCCCTCCAACGACACCATCGCCAGCCAGGAGTACCCCCTGTGCAACGATTTCTATGCGGTGATCCGGGCGTCGGCCGCCGCCGACAGCCCCGAGCGTCAGGTCTATGACTGGCTGTCCACCGAGGACGGCGTCCGCTGCATCGAAAAAGCGGGGTATGTGCCCGCCGTGTAACCCGGACGCGCACAGTCAGTCTTGACAAGCGCCGGGCCTCTGTGTTATTCTTACAAAGCAAGGAATCCCTGTTCGCTGACGGAAAGCGGGAAGCACTGCTTCCCCTGTGTGGAGTATCACCACATGCGGACCGGGAGTTCGTCAAAGCCGACCGTCTGGGCAGCCTTGCGCGGTATTTGCCGCGCAGCGCTGCCCTTTTTGTTTGTCAGCAAAGGAGAAAACTGCTATGAAGTCTGACATCGAGATCGCTCAGGAAGCCACCCTCCGCCCCATCACCGAGATTGCCGCCCAGCTGGGCCTCCAGCCTGAGGACGTCATCCCCTACGGCCACTACAAGGCCAAGATCAACCATCATCTGGCCGAGAACCCCGCCAAGCAGGGCAAGATGATTCTGGTCACCGCCATCAGCCCCACCCCCGCCGGCGAGGGCAAGACCACCACCAGCGTGGGCCTGGCCGATGCCCTGTGCGCCCTGGGCAAAAAGACCATGCTCTGCCTGCGTGAGCCCTCGTTGGGCCCCGTCTTTGGCGTGAAGGGCGGCGCAGCCGGCGGCGGCTACGCCCAGGTGGTCCCGATGGAGGACATCAACCTCCACTTCACCGGCGACATCCATGCCATCGGCACCGCCAACAACCTGCTGGCCGCCATGATCGACAACAGCATCCAGCAGGGCAATCCCCTCCACATCGATCCCCGCCGCATCACCTGGAAGCGCTGCATGGACATGAACGACCGTCAGCTCCGCTTCATCGTGGATGGCCTGGGCGGCAAGGTCAACGGCACCCCCCGTGAGGACGGCTTTGACATCACGGTGGCCAGCGAGGTGATGGCGGTGTTCTGCCTGGCCTCCAGCCTGGCCGACCTGAAAGAGCGCCTGTCCCGCATTGTCTGCGCCTACACCTACGACGGCCAGCCGGTGACCGCCGGCCAGATCGGCGCCGCCGGGGCCATGGCCGCCCTGCTGAAGGACGCCATCGATCCCAACCTGGTCCAGACTCTGGAGCACAACCCCGCCATCATCCACGGCGGTCCCTTCGCCAACATCGCCCACGGCTGCAACAGCGTCATGGCCACCCGTCTCAGCCTGGCCCTGGCCGACTATGTGGTCACCGAGGCCGGATTCGGCGCTGACCTGGGCGCCGAGAAGTTCCTGGACATCAAGTGCCGGGCCGCCGGCATCGCCCCCTCGGCCTGCGTCCTGGTGGCCACCGTCCGGGCCCTCAAGAGCCACGGCGGCGTGGCCAAGGCCGACCTGAACAAGCCCAATCCCGACGCTGTCCGGGCTGGTCTGGCCAACCTGGGCCGCCACATCGAGAACATGAAGGACAACTTCGGCCTGCCGGTGGTGGTGGCCGTCAACGCCTTCCCCACCGACACCGAGGAGGAGCAGGCCATCGTGTCCCAGTTCTGCGCCGACCAGGGTGTGCCCTGCGTCCTGAGCGAGGTGTTCGCCAAGGGCGGCGAGGGCGGCAAGGCCCTGGCCGAGGCCGTCCTGTCCATCATGGAGGACCGTCCCATCCAGTACACCTATCCCCTGGAGGCCTCTCTGCGGGAGAAGATCGAGGCTGTGGCCGGCAAGATCTACCGCGCCGACGGAGTGGACTACAGCCCCGCGGCTGCCAAGACCCTGGACGAGCTGACCGCCATGGGCTACGGCAATCTGCCGGTCTGCATCGCCAAGACCCAGTACAGCTTCAGCGACAACGCCGCCCTCAAGGCGGCTCCCACCGGCTTCCGGATGAGCGTCCGTGAGGTCCGTCTGGCCGCCGGCGCCGGCTTTGTGGTGGTCATCTGCGGCAGCATCATGACCATGCCCGGCCTGCCCAAGGTCCCCGCCGCCGTCAACATCGACGTCACCGACGACGGCCGCATCACCGGTCTGTTCTGATTTTTCCTCCTTTCGCACCATATGCCCCGGGGCCTTCCTGCAGCAGGGAAGGCCCCCTTTTTATGTGCGGCCGGCCGCGGGCCTTCTTGACAGGCTGGGGCGGGGTCTTGTATATTTATGTATAAGCATCCGGCACACAGCTGCTGAACAGAAAGAGGGGCGCGGCCGCCATGCTGCGCCCCGTTTTGTTATGTTTTTAGGAGGGTGATTCACCATGAGCGTTTTCCGCGATGATTTCCTTTGGGGCGGCGCCTGCGCCGCTAACCAGTTTGAGGGCGCATGGGATGTGGACGGCAAGGGCGAAAGCGTGCCCGACCACTGCACCAACGGCAGCCACACCCATCCCAAATGGGTGACCCAGACCATCCACCCCGACCGGCTCTATCCCAGCCATCAGGCCATCGACTTCTACCACCACTACGAGGAGGACATCGCCCTCTTTGCCGAGATGGGGTTCAAGGTGTTCCGCACCTCCATCAACTGGACCCGCATCTTCCCCACCGGCGAGGAAACCCAGCCCAACGAGGCCGGTCTGGCCTTCTATGACCGGGTGTTCGACTGCTGCAAGCGCCACGGCATCCAGCCTCTGGTGACCATCAGCCACTATGAGCTGCCCTATGCCCTGGCCCAGAAGTACAACGGCTGGGCCGACCGCCGTCTGGTGGACTTCTACATGAACTACTGCAAGGCCATCTTTGAGCGGTACAAGGACAAGGTCACCTACTGGCTCACCTTCAACGAGATCAACTGCGGCATGATGCCCATGGGCTCGGTGCTGGGCCTGGGCACCATCCAGGGCTTTGAGGGCCCCATGACCCAGGTGCCGGACAATCCCCAGGAACGGTTCCAGGCGCTGCACCACCAGTTCATTGCCAGCGCCCTGGCGGTGGACTACGCCCACCAGCACTACCCCCAGTTCAAGATGGGCAACATGGACTGCTTCATCACTACCTATCCCTACACCTGCGACCCCGCCGACATTCTGGCCAACCAGCAGGCCATGCGCCAGACCAACTGGTACTGTTCCGACGTCCAGGTGCGGGGCGAATATCCCAGCTACGCCAAGCGGATGTGGGCCGACCAGGGCGTCACCGTCCGGATGGAGCCGGGCGACGCCGAAATCCTGAAAAAGGGCACGGTGGACTTCTACACCTTCAGCTACTACATGTCCAACTGCGTCACCACCCACAAGGACGCCGACCACATCGACGGCAACATTGTAGGCGGATTCAAGAATCCGTACCTGAAGGCCAGCGACTGGGGCTGGCAGATCGATCCCCAGGGCCTGCGCTACTCCCTGAACGAGATCTACGACCGCTACCGCATCCCCCTGATGGTGGTGGAGAACGGTCTGGGGGCCTACGACACCCTGGAGGCCGACGGCACCGTCCACGACAGCTACCGCATCGACTACCTGCGCAGCCACATCCAGCAGATGGCCGAGGCCGTCAAGGACGGCGTGGACCTGATGGGCTACACCCCCTGGGGCTGCATCGACCTGGTGTCCGCCTCCACCGGCGAAATGGCCAAGCGCTACGGCTTCATCTACGTCAACAAGTACGACGACGGCACCGGCGATTACAGCCGTCTGCGCAAGGACAGCTTCTACTGGTACAAGAAAGTCATCGCCACCAACGGCGAGGATCTGGACTGACACCCTCTCTTGGCCACAGCGCCGGCCCGGCAGGGAGCCTGCGCGGGAGCCCGCCCAACGGCCTCTCCCCCCGCATTCCGGGCACCGCGGCCTTATAAGCGGGTGACGGCGCTCCCGGCAGCTGTCTTGTCCAGGCGCAGCGGCTGGCGCAGGCCGCCCGCCTGACCTCTTTGCTCTTTTTTCACGTCCCCGCAGAAGGGGCGCACAGGCAGCCAAACCAAAAACGCACCGGACGGTTTCGTCTGGTGCGTTTCTTTTTTGCCGGGCAGCTCTGAGGCAGAGGAGCCATTCTTTCTCGCCGTTTGACGGGATGGCGGGCCTGTTTTTTGCGCATCCTACAAAATGTACATCCGGCTTTTGTGGATTGTGCGAAGGGCGCTCCCGCCAATCCCTCAAAACTTTTAGGCTTGACAGGGGAAAGATTGTGATGTATAGTATCTGATATCAAGTTTTTCAAAACCTTGTGTAAAGCTAAAAGCAATCCCGACAGCCGGAGGCTGCCGCCCGGAGCGGCACCCTTTGGCCGGATACAGCATACAACAGATTGATGCCCAAGGGACAGGAAAGGATGATCCAACCATGAACATGTCTGCCGCTTCCCGTCAGCCCTACCCGATCCGGCGCCACACCCTGTATATCAAGGACCCTGCCAGCGCCATCTCCCATTTCATCGGGGCCATCGGCTTCGCCTGGGCCAGCATCCCCCTCATCATCAAGGCGGCCCAGTCGGGCCAGCCCCTGGCACTGCTGTCCATGACCATCTACGCATTCAGCCTGATTGCGCTGTACGCCGCCAGCACCGCCTACCACACCATCCCCGCCGCCCATCCCCGGGAAACTTTGCTGAAAAAGATCGACCACATCATGATCTTCGTCCTCATTGCGGGCAGCTACACCCCGGTGTGCCTGCTGGCGCTGCCCCGGCTGTCCGGCGGCATCCTGCTGGCGGTGATCTGGGGCTGCACCATCCTGGGGGCCTGCTCCATGCTGTTCTTCGTGTTCTGCCCCAAGTGGGTGTCCTCGGTGCTGTATATCGCCATGGGCTGGGCCTGCATCTTTGCGCTGCCCCAGCTGCTGTCCTGCCTGTCCCCCGCCTGTTTCGGCTGGCTGCTGGCCGGCGGGCTGTTCTACACGGTGGGCGGCGTCATCTACGCCCTCAAGCGCCCCGGCTTTGAACAGCGCCACCCCAATTTCGGGATGCACGAGATCTTCCATCTCTTTGTGATGGCCGGCAGCCTGTGCCACTATATCGTCATGTACGTTTTCCTCCTGGGCTGAGGGTTCGACTCAGCCAAAAGGCAGGCGTTCCCCCTCTGTTCCCGGGGACGCCTGCCTTTTTGGTTTGTGGGCCCATCTCCCGCTCCAATAAAACTGCTGCTTTTTGAGAATTCCGTGCTATAATGTGTATAATAGGTTTTGCTGTTTACCAGGGTGTGATTTTCATGCTGCCGGCAGCGGCCCGCGTTCCATTTTACGGGCCGGCTGTATTTCTGTTGATGGTATGGTCCCATTGGCCATTTTGGTTGCATGAAAGGAGGATGAATCCATATGAAACCGTACCAGGGAATTTTGGCTTTTATCAGTTATTTTCTAGTGCAATTCGTGGTGTATACTTATATCTCAGTACCGTATTACATGACCATTACCGGGGGCATTTTATTGATGGTGTATGCCTTCCTGCTGCACAGAAAACAGATGCTGCATCTGAGCAGCCGGGATTTGAAGGGTTCTCAGCTCCTCTTTTGTCTCGGAATTGGCCTTGGCCTGGCTCTGATTTCCAAAACAGGGATTCTTTTTGGCTTTTTGAGCGGCAAGATAACCTCTGAACAAACACTTCCCGATCCTTTCTTTTTGACGGTGTCCATAGTAACCACTGTGGTGCTGATACCCGTCCTGGAAGAACTCCTGGTCCGGGGAATCCTGTTTGGGTCCTTTTCCAGATCCTTCTCCTACAAAACAGCCATCGTATGCTCATCTGTTTTCTTTTTGCTGGGACACCGGATGCTTTCCTGGCCATCGGTGTTTGTCGTCGGGATTTTGCTGGCCTGGATCTATTGGCGGACCGACAACCTTGCGGTCACCATGGTGATTCATGGCACCATCAATCTTGGCTCCTTCTTGTCGATGCCGCTCTACGCCCTGCTGACCACAAACCGAACCCTCGGGATCATGGCAGCCCTGCTGATGGTTTTGCTGGGCATCGGGATCACCTGTCTGTCCACAAAAATGTTCCTTCAAAAACACGACGCTTTGCCGGCCTGACATCCGGACGCGGGCTTGCGTCCCGTCCCCGGCCGGATCACAGCCGGGGCCAGATCTGCTTTTCACCTGCGGGAACCATCTTACCCGGTTCACGCCCCACCGAAGATTGACTTAGAACCATGAAAACGGCGCCTGACTTTTTACGGAAGCCAGGCGCTGTTTTTCTCTTTCCCGTTCCGGCTGCGGGGACGCCGGCTTGCTCCATTCCCTCCCCGGCAGGGCCAGCGCCGACGGCAGCCATACGGCGGCTGGGAGCAGCGCCGCACCGGAACGCCGCCCGCCCCTTGACAGGGCCGGCGCGGCCCCGATATAATGAAAATAGTGCGTCTTGCGCAGAATAAGACGGAACGACACAGGAGAGGCAGGTCGCAGCAGAACGGCCGAATGGTAGATGTTGGATGGAACTGGAACATGGCGCAGCCGTGATCGTATCGGACTGGCTGCGGGGAAAACCCGAAGAAGTCTTTTATTTTATCACCGATGAATCCCACCTGCGGGAGGCCGAAGCCTTTGTCACCGCGGCCGAACAGCGCGGAATTGTGACCAAGGTGTCGGTGCTCTCCTCCGACGAGGTACAGCGGGGAGACTGTGTGGAGGAAATGCGGCGGATCATGTCCTACGCCGACGTGGTGATTGGGGCGACCAACTACTCTTTTATCACCACCAATGCGGTGGACTATGCCCTGCACCATGGCGCGCGCTTTCTCTCCCTGCCGCTGTCAACCAACGACGGCCGCTCCATGTTTGAATACGATTTCCTTTCCATGAACCCGGCCGCCGCCGCCCGGATGGCCATCCTCACCGCGCTGGGGAAAGTTCGTCCCAGCAAGAGTGACGTTCCCAGCCCCGAAACCACCCGCGCCCATGCGGACCGGATGGGCTACAAGGTCTTTATCCCCGCTCTGGCGCTGGCCCTCACTGCGGTGCTGGTCGCCACCTTCTGGACCAGCCTGGGCGCCAACAACGCCATCGGCGTCTCTGCCCTGGTTGCTCTGTTCATCGCCTTCACGCTCTTTAAGTGCAAGCCCTCCTACGCTGTATCCGACGGCACCCGCCTGATGGACAACGTGGGCCCTGTGGGCATCCTGCCGCAGGTTCTGGCTGCTCTGGGCTCCCTGTTCACCGCTGCGGGCGTGGGCGATGTCATCGCCTCCGGCGTGGAAAAGGTGATCCCCGACGGCAGCCGCCTGATCGCTGTGGCCGTCTACTGCGTCGCCATGGCCCTGTTCACCATCATCATGGGCAACGGCTTCGCAGCCTTCTCGGTGATTACCGTGGGCGTCGGCATCCCCTTCCTGATCATGCAGGGGGCCAACCCAGTGGTTGTGGGCGCCATGGGCCTGACGGCAGGCTATTGCGGCACCCTGCTCACCCCCATGGCCGCCAACTTCAACATCATGCCCGCGGCTCTGCTGGAGACCAAGGACAAGTATTCCATCATCAAGGCCCAGGCTCCTGTGGCTCTGACCATGCTGGCAATCCACATCGTGCTGATGTACCTGCTGGCTTTCTAAGCTCGATCTGTGCGGCCCCCATCCGGGACCGCACAGTATTTTTTCAAGACTGATTTTAAGGAGAAATACTGCTATGAAACTGCTGCTGACAGCATTCGATCCCTTTGGCGGCGACTCCATCAACCCCGCTCTGGAAGCGGTGAAGCTGGTTCACGACCAGGTGGGCGGCGTGGAAGTGGTGAAGCTGGAGGTTCCCACCGTATTCCGGAAATCCATCGACACGGTGGCTGCCGCCATCGAAAAGGAAAAGCCGGATGCCGTCCTCTGCATCGGACAGGCCGGCGGCCGCTATGATCTGACCCCTGAGCGGGTCGCCATCAACATTGACGACGCCCGCATCCAGGACAACGAGGGCAACCAGCCCATTGACCTGCCCATCTTTGAGGACGGCGCCCCCGCCTACTTCACCACCCTGCCCATCAAGGCCATGGTGCAGAACATCCGGAACGCAGGGATTCCCGCCAGCGTGTCCAACACCGCAGGCACCTTCGTCTGCAACCACCTGATGTACGGCGTGCTGTACACCCTGGCCAAGCACTATCCGGGTGTGCGGGGCGGTTTTATGCACGTCCCCTTTGTCCCCAGCCAGGTGGTCAACCGGCCTTCTCCGGCCCCCTGCCTGTCCATGCAGGACATCGCCCGGGGCATCGAGGCCGCCATTGAGGCCATCGAGACCCACCAGACCGATCTGAACACCGCAGAGGGCCGCACCCACTGAGGTGAAAACCAAAAGGCGCAGCGCATTTTCCAGGCCATGGGAAACGCGCTGCGTTTTTATGGGGGCAGATGCGGGGTGTTAAATCTCTATGTGGATTTTTCCGGCGTGGGTGTGTCCCTCAAAACGATGAGGAAGCGTCTTTTCCGCTCTCCGGCTGCGTTTGGCAGGCAGGGCCGGTCCTGTTTTCACAGGCCGTTCCCCGTCGCCTGTCAGCCGCCGGTTATGCCGCTCTGGCCGCCCTGTTGAATGTTAGTTGAACTTTTTCTCATACGCAAAGAAAAACACCCGTCAGCGTTTTGTACGCTAACGGGTGTTTGGTGGTTGCGGGGGCTGGATTTGAACCAACGACCTTCGGGTTATGAGCCCGACGAGCTACCGGACTGCTCCACCCCGCGCTATCTGGCCGGCCTTTCGGCTGACTCCTTTGTGCGCCTCGCGATGTCGTATCGCTCAGTGCTCCATTATAATAGCACAGGACGGGGTGGATGTCAATAGTTTTTTGAAAATTTTTCTTGGGCGGGGTTCAAAAGCCCGGGATGCGGGGTCAGCGGCGGCGGCGCCTGAACAGAACCACGACGGCGACAGCCGCTGCGGCCACCAGGACCACCACCGGCCACAGGCCGGCCAGAGTCACCGCGATGGCGGCCAGGCCGCGGACGAAGTTCTGCCAGCCCTCGGCGAAGGCGGCGCCCATCCGCTCAAAGAAGTTGGAACCGGTGGGGGTGTAGGTCTCCACTTCCCGCAGGCTGACGGTGACGGTGCAGCTGGCGATCTGGTCGTCGTACCAGTCCAGCTGGCTCTGCCAGCTCTCCAGCTGATACTGCACCTCCGACAGCTGGGCCTCGATGTCCAGCAGGTCGGACAGGCTCTCGGCGCTGGCCTGCAGTTCCCGCAGGCGGTCCCGCTGGCCTTCCAGGTTGGCGATGCGGCCCGCCACGTCGGTATACTGGGCGGTGACGTCGTCGGCCTGTTCGCTGCGGGTCACCACGCTGCCGGTCTGGCCGGCGGCCTCCAGGAAACTCTCATAGTTTTCCTCCGGCACGCGCAGGGTCATGGACAGGCTGCGGGTGTTGTCGCTGTTGTTGGACTCGCTGCTGTTCTCCATCCAGCCGCCGGCCTCGGCCAGGGCCTGTTCCAGGTCGGCACGGGCGGTGTCGTAGTCCTTGGTCTCCAGGCTGAGATAAGCGGTGTAGATGATCTTCTCCCCCGCCACGGCGGTGCTATCACCGGCCGAACCGGCGCTGCGCGACTCCATTCCGTTGTCTGCGGCGGTGTCCAGGCTATAGTTGGCGGCGGCAGGGGCGCTGGCCAGCGCGGTGCTGGATGCAGCCCCGCCGGCGGCGCGCTGCAGGCTCATGGTGGACAGGCCATCCGAGCCCATATTCAGGGTCTGGCTGCCCACAACGGCCACCGCGGCACAGGCGGCAATGCCTGCCGCCCACCGCTGCCAATGGGGGAACCGGACGGCGCGGCCTTTCCTGGGGGCCGCGGGGGCGGGTTCAGG